>DAORXQ010000004.1:0-35521 GCA_035371905.1 bacterium
ATCCATTATCCCACAAAGAATTATATTGATTTTAAAGTCTATAAGTTCGGTTATAAATTTTGTTTACTATAAATAATATCCCTGTTCTATTTAATTATATCTTATTTTTTACAAAATTCAACCTAAAAGTTCCATATATCTTTTTTTCAGATTTTCAAATTCATCCATATATTCTTTTGGTATATTTTTTTCAGGTACAAATTTTAACTTCAAAAAGTTTATAAATTTACCATCTTTCTGAACTCTGAAATCAAGATGAGGACCTGTTGCAATTCCTGTCATTCCTACATAACCAATTACTTCTCCTTTTTTTACTTTTACACCCTTTTTTATACCTTTTTCAATTCTGCTTAAATGTCCGTAATAAGAAATATAACCATTTGGATGTTTTATTTTTACACATTTTCCATATCCATTATTAGTCCAACCGGCAAATATTACAGAACCGTTTCCAATAGAAGAAACAGGTGTTCCTGTTGGTGCTGAATAATCTATTCCAAGATGTGGTCTGTAAACTTTGTAAATTGGGTGAAATCTTGAATAGGAGAAAAAAGAAGTTATTCTTCTATACGATAAAGGTGCTTTTAAAAATGAACCTTCAAGCCCTTTTCCATTCTCATCAAAAAATCCACTGAAATTTCCATTTTCAAAATAAAAAGCATAATATTTCTGGTTTCTTGTTTCATATTTTCCAGCGACAACTCTTATGTCTTTTAAAATTGTTCCATCTTTGTCTGCCCAACTTTCCCATATAATTGAAAATTTATCATCTTTCTGGCATTCAGTGAAAAAGTCAATTTTTGATTCAAAAACTTCAGCAAACTGTATAATTATTTCAGGATTTATGTTTGAATTTATCATACTTTCATAAAGAGAATTATTGATAAATCCTGTTTTTGTAAATGTTTTTTTGAACTTTTCAATTTCTTCTGTATAGGAAATAAAATCACCTGTATCTTGTTTTTTTTCAACGATGTAGAAATTAAATGGCTTACTGAAATATTTAAACTTTAAAAAATCTCCTTTTAATGAAAAATGTAATTCCCATCTATCACCTATTTTACTTTTTCTAACATCAAAAATTTCTCTTAATTTTTCAGTAATTTTTCCTGCTTCATAATCTGATAAACCATTTGTTTTAAAAATATTTCCAATTATATCTCCCTCTTTTATTTCTCCTCCTATAATGGTTATTTCTGGAATAGATTGCTTTTTTGAAATTTTAAAAAAGGAAAAGAAAATTATAAAGATAAGAACTAAAAAAATTAAAGTTTTTATTCCTTTATTCATTTTTTCTTTTCTTCTCTTCAACAAAAAATCCCTCATCTTTATCAATTCTGGAATAATCAGAAGAAGGAATTGTAAATATACTCTTTCTTTCTGGGCTATAGCAATATATATAATTTTCTGTCTTTTTTCCAAAATGAACTTCTGTTTTTGTTCCTTCTGTATAAACAATTATTTTTATTAAAGGTGGAGAAAGTTGGAAATCTTTTAAGTTTTTTTCTGAATATTCTATAAAATCCTTAATTTCAAGATATTTTAAGTCATGAAGGAATTCCTCAACCTTATCCTTTGAAATTTTTTTTGTTTTTTCACCTTCAAGAAAATAAGAATCCTTTTCTTTTTTAAATTTCAATTCTTTATCTTTTTTTATGATTGAAAATTCTTCCACTTCTGAAACATCTATATCAAACAATTTTTTTTCTCTCAATTCATTTATTTCATCAGGTATATCATCAACAATTTTATCATCAGCCAGAAAGATATATGGTTTCAGAGAATTTTTGGCATAATATAAATTCTCCTTTTTTTTCCCAAGATAAATAAAATAATTACTGTCTTTAGTTTTTAATTTAATTGTACTTTCGGGTCTTTCAAGTCCGCATTCCTTTTCAGTTTTTAATTCTTCAAATTCTTTTACCTCCCCATCAATTATATTTCCAACCACTCTTTCTATTTTCTCTCTATTCGCAATGTCTTTTAAAGGACTTTCAATATACCACCTTTCTCCTGACCTTTTTAATAGAATTGTTTTATTTTTTTTGTTCACCTCAATTTCTTCAATATCTTCTTTTGTTATATCAACAGGTATTATTCTTTTATCCCTTAAGTCAAAAATATTTTTTCCAAGAATACTGTCTAAATCCCATTTATATACGAGTAAAACTTCCTTTTTATCTTTTGTTGTATAGAGGTAACTACTTGATGGTGTCTCGTCTCCAATATAAAGTATAAATTTCTCTCCATCTTTCTGGATTTCTATTTGTTTTTCAGAAGATGAAAGTCCGTAAATACTTAAATCATCAACTGTACCAATATTTCTTTCTATTTCAAGGGATAGAATTTTATTTATCAAACTTTCTATTTCGTTTTTATCACACTCATAATTTTTCCCTTTTATTTTCCAGAGTCCATTTTCATTTACTATTTCTATTTCCTTATCATCATTTTTTATTAAGATACCCTTTATTTTCTCCTTTTCAAAAACAAAAAGTTTTTTCTCCTCATTTTTTTTCTTTTTTGAAGCAATTTTAACCTGATAAAAATAGAAAGAACCTACAATGAGTAAAATGATAAGAAGCAATAGATTTTTTTTAAATATCTTCATTTTAGTACAAAAATTTTCTTCTAATTGTGATATAACTACCTGAAATTATTATTAAAACCGGAATTATTACAACTGGGAAGAAAAATAAAAATTTTCCTGCTTTTTCTGAAAGAATTAATGGCTGATTTTCTTCTTTCTTTTCCCTTATGGAAATTAAAATGTCCTCTTCGGCAAGATAATTAACTGTATTCATCGCAAAATCTTTATTAAGCAAAAAACCAATCATCTTATCTGTGACAAAATCAGAATCTCCAAAAACAGCAACACATGCTTTTTTATTACCTTCCTTTTCTTTTATTTCTTTTTCAACCAAAACAGCAACAGAAACAGGCCCTTTTTCATCATTTTCATCATAATTAACCTTACCTTTTTCTATTTCCTTCATATTTTTTTCAGCCCATGAAGCAGAACTTGTCCTTGCAAGAACATCCCCTTTAATTTCAGAAGGTAAATTTTCCTTCAATTTAACACTTCTTACAGAGGAAAAAACACATGCTGAATTTGAAAAATCTCTCGTTATCTGGTGATAGGGAAAATCAAATACTAAAGGACTTAAAGCATCTCCAAGAAATCTTCTACCTGCAAGGTCAATAATTATGTCATTTTCAATTTCAATTCCATAAGAACCAAGTAAATTTTTTAAGTTCGGAAAATTACCTGTATCCAGAAAAACAAGAAGTCTTTTCCCGCTGTCAATGAATTTCTTTATTTCTTCAATTTCTTTATCAACAAAATCAACTTCAGGACCACATATTACAAGAATATCACAATCATCTGGTATTCCATCTCTCAATATTAATGTTTCTCCAACTGTATAATTTTCTTCTTCAAGATACTTTTTAAAATTACTCAATTTATCATCTATTCCTTTTTCTCCATGACCGGTTGTAAAATAAATCTTTTTCTTTTCTTTTTTTGTGAGTTTTAATATTGCACCTGTTATTTCTTTTTCTCCAAGTGAGTATATCTTTTCGTAATTTTCACCAGTTTTTATCAGAATTGTATCATAACTTGTAATTCCATATTTTTTGGCAAGTAAAACATCCCTGTCAAGGTCAACAAATCTATAACTTATAAATTTTGAATTTGACCTGTATTGTTCAAGAAGTTCCTTTGTCTTTTCATCTATTTTTTCTCTGTAAAAAATAATTATCTCAACAGGTTCTTTCAGGTTTTTGATTATCTTTTTTGTCTGAGGAGAAATTGAATGAATTTTGTTTTTCGTTAAATCAATTCTTTTGTAATTTTTTTCAGATATAAGATTGACAAAAATAAGAATTCCAAGAAAGATTAAAACCATTAAAAAAGCATTTATTCTATAAAAAAATTTTTTTTCAACCATTTTAACCCCTGTATTTTTTTGAAATAAGAATTCTCAATGTTAAAAATGAAAAGAAAAAACAAATACTTAAATAAAATATTATATCCCTTGTATCAAGAATACCTTTTGGAAAATTTTCGTAATGATTATATATAGAAATAAAGTCAAAAAAGTTTGAATATTTTGGTAAAATTTCAGAAATCCAACCAATGATCCAGAAAAGTAATGAAACTCCAAAAGTTATAATTGCTGAAATAATCTGGCTTTCTGTAAGAGAGGAAATTAAAATACCTATAGAAATAAAACTACCTCCGAGTAAAAGAAGTCCGAGAAAACTATTTAAAATAATTCCCTTATCCAGGTTTACCCATTTTTCAAGAATAAAAATATAAAGAAATGGTATCAAGGTCATTATAGTAAAGATTGAAAAACAGGCAAGAAATTTTCCCCAGTAGATATCTGAATCCTTAAGCGGGTATGTAAATAAAAGTTCTATTGTACCAAGCCGTCTTTCTTCTGAAAACAATCTCATTGTTAAAAGCGGTAAAACAAAAAGAGATGTTATAGCCATATTAAAAAATAAAGGTTTAATAATCATTTCATTTGGTGAAAGAGTAAAATAGGGATAAGGGCTTCCCGAAAATCTTGTTGAAAGAATTGAATAATAGGCACATAAGGCATAAAAGATAAAACCAGAAATTAAATTGAAAATGAGAATAACAACATAGGCAACCGGAGAAATAAAATAACTTTTAAATTCTTTTTTGAAAATAGACAGAATTCTCATTTTTATTCCTTTGTTGTTAATTTAAGGAAAATATCTTCAAGAGTCATTTCTTTTATTCTCATACCTAAAAGTCCAAAACCACTATTAAGAATTTTTTCTGAAATATCTTTTCTTATATCCTTTTCTGCTATGACAACATATTTATTTATTTTTTCTCCCGCAGAAGAGATAATATTTATGCTTTTAACACCTGGAATTTCTCCTAAAACTTTTTTAACTTTTTCAACATCTCCATCAATTTCAAGATATATTTCAATTCCTCCTTTCAGAGTTGATGTTAAATTTTCAACAGTATCAGTTGCAACAATCTTTCCTTCATTTATAATGATAACTCTTTCACATACCATACTTACTTCAGGAAGAATATGACTTGAAAGAAAGATTGTTCTTTTACCTGATAGATTTTTTATTAAGTTTCTTGTTTCAATAATCTGTTTAGGGTCAAGCCCAATAGTTGGTTCATCAAGAATTAAAACAGAAGGTTCATTCACAAGTGCCTGAGCAATACCAACTCTTTGTTTATATCCTTTTGAAAGTTTATATATTGTTTTATTTTTTACTTCAGAAAGTCCACACTCTTCCATAACTTTTGAAATTCTTTTGTTTTTTTCCTCTTTCTTAACTATTCCTTTTGTTTCACAGACAAAATTTAAAAACTCACTTACAGTAAATTCTTCATATAAAGGATTTCTCTCGGGTAGATATCCTACACTTTTCTGAACCTCAAGTGGATTTTCAAGAATATCATATCCATTGACTATAGCAGTACCCGAAGTTGGAGTTAAAAAACAGGTTAATATTCTCATTATTGTGGTTTTTCCTGCTGCATTTGGTCCAAGAAGTCCTACTATCTCTCCTTTTTCAACTGTAAAACAGACATTTTCTATTGCCTTTGTCTTTCCATAAAATTTTGTTAAATTTTTCGCCTCAACCATCCTGTTTTCTCCTTTACTGTGATTTAAAAAAATTATATTCAATCTTAAAAATATGTCAATTTTAAATCTTTTTTGCTTTTACTGATTTTTTATTTAAAATAAAAAAGATAGGATGAAAAAATTTATCTGTATTTTTTTGATATTTGTTTTTATATTCCTGATAGAAAAGAGTTCTGGAAAAATGGAGGATAAAATGGAATTTAAAAATGCTGAAATTTTATATGTTTCAAATGAAGGAGATAATTCCTTTTCTGGTAGATTAAAGGAAAGAAGTAAAAAAGATGGCCCTTTTAAAACTTTACAGAGAGCAGTTGACGAAATAATAAAGATTAAACAGAAAAATGGTGGAATTCTTAAAAAACAGGTAGTGATTACGATAAAAGGTGGTATATACTTTCTTGAAAAACCTGTTGAATTAACGTATGAACACTCAGGAACTTCTGATTTACCTGTAATTATAATGCCTTATAAAAATGAAAGAGTTATAATTAGTGCTGGTGAGAAGTTAAAAAATTACAAAACAGAAAAGATTGATGGAAAAGAGTTTTTTGTTTTTGATGTTAAAGGAAAAAAATTCAGAAGTTTATGGGTAAATGATGAATATTTGAAAAGAGCAAGGTATCCTAAGAACGGTTATCTGAAAATTGCGGGAATTTCTGAAGAAGATGAAAAAAAAGAATGGAATGAAGGTGTATATAAGGTGAAAATTCATAATGAAGATATAAAAAACTGGAATAATTTTAAAAATAGTGAGGTAATATTAATGACGAGGTGGGTTGAATCAAGATTACCAGTTTATTATGTGGATATAAATAAAGGGATTATTGAGTTTAAAAAGAGAACTGTATTTAAACCGCAGAAAGATGACCTTTATTACATTGAAAATATTTTTGAATTTATGGATGAGAAAGAATGGTATTTTGATTTTGAAAGTGAAAAATTATATTTTTATCCTGAAGAAAAAACAAAAAATTATGAGTTTATTATTCCAAAATTTGAAAATGTCTTAATAATTAAAGGTTGTCCTGAAAAAAATGAATATGTAGAAAATATTTATTTTTATAATATAACATTTTCACATGCTGAATGGTATTTTCCAGAAAAAAGTTTGAAAGGAAATGAATCTGGTGGTTTTGCACAGGCGGCAATTGAAATTCCCGGTGCAGTTTACTGTGAAGGTATGAGAAATTGTAAATTTGAAAATTGTGAAATAACCAATGTTGGCACTTATGGGTTTGAATTTTCAAAGGGATGTCAGAATAACAAAATTATTAACTGTAAAACTCATAGTATCGGTGCTGGCGGAATAAAGATAGGTGAAAGAATTACTAGAGAGGAAAAAAATTTAAAGACATATGGAAATGAAATAAAAGGATGTATTATAAAGGATGGCGGAAAGATTTTTCACAGTGCAGTAGGGATATGGATTGGACAGAGTTATGGAAATATTATTGAGAAAAATGAGATATATGATTTTTATTATACAGGAATAAGTATTGGATGGACATGGGGCTATGGAAAATCGCTTGCAGGTGGAAATATTGTTAAATTTAATAATGTTCATCATATTGGTAAAAAAACAGATGGAGATGGTCCAATTTTAAGTGATATGGGTGGAATATATACACTTGGAATTCAGGATGGAACTCTTATAAGTAACAATATCTTCCATGATATTTATGGATACTGGTATGGTGGATGGGGTATTTATTTTGATGAAGGAAGTACCCATATAATTGCAGAAAATAATCTCGTTTATAATACAACACATGGTGGATTCCACCAGCATTACGGAAAAGAGAATATTGTGAGAAACAATATTTTTGCCTTTGGAAGAGACCAGCAAATACAGATAACAAGACCTGAAAATCATATAAGATTTACATTTGAAAGAAACATTGTTATTGGAAATACAGAAAAATGGATTTACGGAGGAATTGATTTTAATTTTATGTTTAACAATAACCTTTATTTCAGAATTGATGGAAAAGAAATAAAAATATTTGACCATGGAGGGAAGATTTACACTTTTAAGGATTGGCAGAAGAAAGGGATGGATACAGATTCTATTTTAGAAGACCCTTTATTTTATGACATAAAAAATTTCAACTTTAAATTAAAAAATAATTCACCTGCTTTTAAAATTGGATTTAAGGAATTTGAATTGCCAGAAAGATAAGTTATAGTTGCTGTAATGTTAAAAATTTATAGTAAAAACCTTTCTTTTCATACAATTGAGAATGTGTTCCTTCTTCAACTATTTCACCCTTTTCCAAAACAATAATCTTATTTGTATCTTTTATTGTGGATAATCTGTGTGCAACGATAAAAACAGTCCTTCCTTCCATTGTTTTTTCTATTGCTTTTTGAACTATCTTTTCTGATTCACTGTCAAGAGAAGCGGTTGCTTCGTCAAATATAAGAATTTCAGGATTTTTATATATTGCTCTTGCTATTGATATTAACTGTTTCTGACCTCCTGATAGATTTATTCCCTTTTCTCCAAGAAGTGTATTTTCTTTTTCAGGTAATTCATTTATAAATTTTAAAAGCCCAACTGTTTCAATAACTTCCTTAAATCTTTTATCATTATTTTCTCCAAAAGTAATATTGTCTTTTATCGTACCATAAAAAATAATGGGTTCCTGCGGAACATAACCTATATGTTTTCTCAATGAATTGAGTTTAAAATCCTTTATATTTTTACCATCTATCAAAATTTCTCCTTCTGTGGGGTCAAAAAATCTCAATATTAAACTTATTAAAGTACTTTTGCCTGAACCGGTTTTCCCAACAATTCCTATTTTATCACCTTTTTTAACGACAAGATTAATATTTTTAAGAACTGTTCTTGAATTGTAAGAAAATCCAACATTTTTAAACTCAATTTTATCCTTCAAACCATCAAAAATTTCCTTTCCCTCATCCTTTACAGTTGATTTGAAATCAAGTATATAAAAAATTCTTGGTAAAACTGAACTTGAATGTTTTATAGTAGCATATGTTTGCATAGTTTCTTTAAGTGGACTTATTATTGAAAAAAGGGCAAAGAAAAAAAGGAATAGAAAACCTGCTGTAAGTGTTCCTGCTAGAATTTTATTTCCTGCATAATATATAATCAAACCTGAAGCCACTGCGCCACAGAAGTCAGTAAAAGGACCTATCAACAGAACTCTTTTATTTATTGACATAATTGTTCTGAAAATATTTTCATTTTCTTTTCTGAATTTTTTTAATGTTTCTTCTTCAAGATTGTATGCTTTTATTATTTTCTGTCCGAAAATACTTTCATTTATAAAATTTCCTATTTTTCCGTATGTTTCCTGAATTATTCTTCCGAGATTTCTTAATTTTCTCGTCCAGTGTAAAACAGGAACAAGGATTACCGGATATATAAAAATTGAAACTAAACTCATCTGCCAGTCAATTATAAAAACTATTGATAGATAACTGATTACAAGAAAAATTGGAAATATAAAATTCGGAAAAAACATTTCAAAAACAGAATTAAGAAGTCCAATATCATATACAACCCTTGTTGTTAATTCACCTGTTTGTGTGTAGGTAAAAAAATCAAGAGAAAGATTTAAAAATTTTGTATATACTTTATCTCTCAGGTCTGTCTGAATTTTTGTTGAAAAAAATCTGAAAAAATAGTTGCTGAAATAAAAACAGATACCTTTAAGTAAAAAAGTCAAAAATATGAATGCAATTAAATATTTTAAAACAAGCAAAGGAGGAAAAGAATTAATTTTTGTTATTATCGGTTCTATTTTAACTCCAATAAAATGTGGAATATTTTCAGGAAGGGTTATTTTTTTACCTGAAAGTATTCTGTCTATAAGTGGAATAATAGAAGTAAAGGATATAGAATTCAAAATAATGTAAAGAATAGAAAGGATGACCCCGGTTACAATATATTCCCAGTGGATTTTAATATAGTTTCTAATCTTTAAATATTCTTTTATCAATTTTTAACTCCTTCAATGATAAACCTGCAAATTTTTTCACTGATGTTTTTTTCTCCAAGAAGTTCTATCATTCTTTCATATCCCTCTATCTGTTTTTTATAAATATCTTTCCTTTCAATCAGATTAATTATATCATTTACAACGTCTTTTATCCTGAAATTCTGAATATATTCAGGTACAACCTTTTCATTTAGAATTAAGTTAACAGGACTTATAAAATCTACATTAACAATAAATCTACATAAAAAATAGTTCAAAAAAGATGTTCTGTAAAAGACCACCATCGGTTTTTTTAAATATGCAACTTCAAGATTTACAGTCCCTGAAACTGAAAGTATAACATCTGAATTTTCAATTAAATAATACAAATCCTTTTCTATTTTATACTCAATATCAGGGTCTTTGAATATTTTTTTTATAATCTCCTTAAATTCCTCATTCAATGATGATATCCAGACATCAAAATCCAATTCATTCTTCAAATTTTTAATTACATCTTTAATAGCAGGAAGATTATAAATTAATTCTTCTCTTCTGCTACCCGGTAAGATTCCTATAATATATCCCTTTTTTTCAAATTTTTCAACTTCTGTTTTTATAAGGTCTATAACAGGATGCCCGAAATAAACATATGGAATATTTTCCTTTCTGTAAATATCTACCTCAAAATGAAATATAGGAATAACAAAATCAATATATTTTTTTAAAATTTTAATTCTTCTGTAATTATGCGCCCAGATTTTAGGTGGAATATAATAAAAGGTTTTATATTTCCTTTTTAATCTTTTCGCTATTTCAAGGTTAAATCCCGGATTGTCAATAAAAATAATGATATCCGGTTTTTCTTTTTCTATCTCTTTTATAACTTTTTTCATAAATGAAATATAAGGAAAGATTTTTTTAAGTACACCTGAAAAACCCATCTGTCCGAAAGGAAACCCCTTTATTAATTTTGCTCCCTCTTTTTCCATTTCCCTTCCACCAGTCCCAAAAATAAAAATATCTTTCTTTTCTTTTTTAAAGTTTCTACACAATAAAGCACCGTAATTATCTCCTGATTTTTCACCTGCAAGAATACATATTTTCATTTTTTTTGACAAGTTTATGTTTATGATATTATATTATTGGTAAGAGATTTTGAAAAATGGAAATAAAAAACCCTTCTAAACAGGATTATGAAAGGATAATAAGATTTCTTGAGGATGTTTATGGACACTTTTACAATCTCTTCCCTTTAAGTTATCCTCAAGCATGGAAAGAAAAAAATACCGATTTCAATAATATTTTGATAATAGAAGAAAAAAATAAACTCTGTTCTCTTGTCAGAATTTTTCCGCTTACTTTAATTCAAAAAAATATAAAAATTAAATTTGCTGGAATTGGGGCTGTTTCAACTGATTATGAAGAAAGAGGAAAAGGATATATGAGTATTTTACTGAATGAAGTTATTAAAAAAATGGAAAAAGAAGGATATCCCCTTTCAATTTTATGGGGAGACAGACACAGATATATAAATTTTGGCTATGAAAATTCAGGTAAAGTTATAAATATTACAATTACCACAAGAGGATTTGAAAAAGGTAAAATCAGTTCAGTAAGGACTAAAAGATATCTTGGAGAAAAAGAAATTCTTTTGAAAATCATAGATACATACAATAGAAAAAATTACAGGGTTGAAAGAGATTTTGATTATTTCAATGAGATTTATAAAAAGATGTTCATTTCTCTTTATTATTCAGAAGAAAATGGTAAATTTTCTTATGTGGTTATAAATGAACAGGGTTCTGAAACAAAAGTATATGAGTTTGGAGGAGAACCTGATATAATTCTGGGAATTTTAAGGTATTTATCAGAAAGATTTGGGAAAAGTAGGTTTTATCTTGAATTTCCAAATTTTGAAGAAATACCTGACATTATATTTAAGACATGCTCAAACTGGAACATTTCAAATACTGGTATGATAAAAATAGTAAGTTTGAAAAAAACAATTGAAACATTTTTACCTTTAATTGAAGAAAATTTTCCAGAAGGAGAAGAGATTGTCTTTGAGATAGAAAATAAAGAAAAAGTTGGTATAAAAAAGGAAAATGGAGAAATAAAGTTTATTCAGGAAGGTAAAAATGTGTTAAAATTAAGAGAAGAAGAAATGGCGAGATTATTTTTTAATTTATCCGATATTGGAGTGAATATTGATGATAAATTAAGAAGAATATGCAAAACATTTTTACCCTTTGATTTATTTTTTCCTGCACTTGACCATATTTAAAAAAGGAGGGAAAAGATGAAAAAAAGTGTGAATATGTGGATTATCCCGGGCAATGTCAGTTTTGAAGATGGCTTAAAAATGCTTAAGGATGCCGGTTTTGAAGGTGTTGAAATGAACACTACAGAAGGAGGAATTCTGGATTTAAACAGCAGTGAAAAAGATGTTAAAAAAGTTGCAGAAAAAGTAAGGAAAACAGGGCTTGAAATAGCAAGTTTACTCGTTGGACAATTCTGGAAATATCCTCTTACAAGTTCAGACCCTGAAATAAGAAAAAAAGGAGAAGAATTACTTGAAAAAGGGATTAAGATTGCAAACTATTTGGGAACAGATGCTATACTTGTTGTTCCTGGAGTTGTTGCTTCTCTATCAGGACAGGGAGAAATTGTAAGTTATGATATAGCATATAAAAGAAGTCAGGAATCAATAAAAAAGTATGTTGAACTTGCAGAAAAAAATAATGTATTTATATGTGTGGAAAATGTTTGGAATAAGTTTTTATTGAGTCCTCTTGAAATGAAAAGATTTGTTGAAGAAATTGGCTCTGAATATGTAAAGGTTTATTTTGATGTGGGGAACATCCTTCTTATTGGTTTTCCTGAAATGTGGATAAGAATTCTCGGTAAATTGATTAAAAGAATACATCTAAAAGATTTTAAATTATCAATAGGGAATATAAATGGATTCTGTGATTTACTTGAAGGAGATGTTAACTGGCCAGAGGTTATAAAAGCACTAAAAGAAATTGGTTATACAAGTTTTTTAACTGCAGAACTTGGACCTTATAAATATTATCCGGAAACAAAAATTTATACTACTTCCCTTGCAATAGATAAAATACTGGGAAGAAAATAATGACAAGTAGAGAAAGAATTTATGCTGTTTTAAGAGGTGGATTTCCTGATAGAGTTCCTGTTTCATTGTATAAGATAAATCCTTTTGATAATGACAGTTTCTGGACAAAGCATAAAAGTTTTGAAAATTTACTCAAAAAGGCACAGCAAATTCAGGATACTTTTGTTTTTTACAGACCTAAAACAGGTTTTTTCTTTTCTGCTCCTGGTTCTATTGACCTTAAAGTAGAGGAAACGCATGATACACCAATATCAACCACAGTGAAATTAACGGTTGAGACAGAATATGGACCTTTAACAAGAATAGCAAGAACTTCAAATTTAAGTGTACATCAGTGGGTTGTTGAACCATGGATTAAGAGAGAAAAAGATATTGATAGATTTTTATCTTTACCATATATTCCCTATCAACCAGATTTTACTGATTTTTATGAACTTGAAAAAAAACTTGGAGATAAAGGAGTGATGGTAGTAGCTCTTCCTGACCCTCTTGGAGTTGTTGGCTTTCTATTTGCTCCAGGAGATTTCGGTAAATTTGCTCTTGATTATCCAAAACCCATTATGCAGTTACTTGAAAAAATATATGAAAGATTACTTGACCTTTATAAATTTATTTCATTTTCTATCTCAAATGCTATTATAAGAATAAGAGGTGCAGAATATGCAACGCCTCCAAATTTACCATCCGAATATTTTCATGACATTAAAAAAGTTTTTACAGAATATGTTTATAGATTTGATAAGACATTAATTGAGATTTTGAAAAGAGGAAATTTCAACTATGTTTGTTATCACTGGCATGATGGCATAGAAGAACTTTTACCTATTATTTTGAAAATGCCAATTGATATCATTGAACCCATATGTAATAGTTTTGAAATTCCTAATAGAATACTTAAAGTAAGAAAAATTGTTGGAGATTCAATCACAATTATGGGTGGACCTATGACTGATGATTTTGACTTCAGAACAAGAGAAGAAATAAGAAATATGGTAAAGGATTGTTTAATTCAGGGAGCAAGGAGAGGAAGATTTATTTTAATTCCATCCGATATTCCTGAATCTGCTCCAATCACACCTGAACTTGAACAAAGTTATATTGAATTTCTTGAAGCGGGTTTTAATTTTGGAAAATATCCTATCAGTTAATTAATAAAGAAAACAAGAAAACCATAAAGGTGTAAATACAGAAATATTGAAATCTATTTTTGAGCATAATCTTTTTTAAAAAATAAAGAGTTATAATACTGACTGAAAAAGTTGTTAAAAATCCAATTATAATATAATCAACTCTTATATTTTTTATCTGGTCAATTTTCAATAAAGTTACTCCAATTATTGCAGGGACAGCAAGCAAAAAAGAAAAATTAAATGCATCTTCATTTTTAATCCCTAAAATTTTAGCAACAGAAATTGTTGTACCACTCCTTGAAATACCAGGAATAAGAGCAATTCCCTGTAAAAAACCTATAATAAGAGAACTTGTAAAACTAACTTTTTTTTCTCCCTTTTTACCTGATAAAAAAATTAAAATTGTAGTGATTAAAAAACCAGCAGAAACAACATTTTTATTTTCAAGAAATTCCTTATCCTTAATTAAAAATCCAATTATTCCCGTAATAATAGAGGCAGAAATAATATACCAGGACATTTTAAAATTTTCATTTTTAACATCAAAAGATAAAAAACCTTTTAAAACATTTAAAATTTCTTTTTTAAAAAAGATTATAAGTGCAAGAAGAGAGGAAAAGTGTAAAAAAATGTCCAGATTTATATCCTGGCCTATACCAAGAATTCTGTGTAATAGAAAAAGATGACCCGAACTGCTCACAGGAAACCACTCACATATACCCTGAACTACTGAAAGAATAAAAATATCTTTCAAAAAAATCTCCTATAATCTTGGCAAAGTTATTTTGAAAATTGTTCCTTCTCCAACTTTTGAACTCACCTCTATTTTACCATTATGCTCTTTAACAACTTTTTCCACAATTGCAAGTCCAAAACCAGTTCCGCGAGAACCTTTGGTTGTAAAGAAAATATCAAAAATCTTATCAAGATTTTTTTCTGGGATTCCACAGCCATTATCTTCAACTATAATCTGAAAAGAATTTTCCATCAATTTAGTTTTTATCTTTATTATTCCTTCATTTTCTTTAACAGCATCAATTGAGTTCTGAATTAAATTTGAAATCATTCTTTCTATTCTGTGTTTGTCAATTTTTACAAGTTTTAAATTCTCATCAAATTCTTTCAAAATTTTAATATTTTTCTCTTTAAGAGTTGTTTCAAAATATGAAATAACATCTTCAATTAAAGAATGTAAATCAACATTTTCAAAAGATACTTCTCTATCCCTTGAATAATCAACCATAGAAAGTACAAACTCTTTTAATCTTATATAATTTTTTTTCAAAATATCTTTCCCTATTTTAATGTCTTCCATATCTTTCATTTCTATTCCTGATTCTATGAAGTAAATCCCATTTTCAAATTTTGTAAGTATATTTCTTAAATCATGGGAAAGTCCTGAAATTAAATGTCCAATCATAACAAGTCGTTCATTCACAATCATTTTCTGCATCAATTTTAAATTTGAAATTGTAAAACTGACAACAGTTGAACCTGCAATCAGAAGAGAAATTTCCTCTGGAGTAAAACCCTTTTTTCTTTTCCTTCCTGTTATAAAAAAACCATATTTTTCCTTTGTTGTTCTTAAGGGTATTGATAAAATTGAATAATATTTGCCATCAACTTTCTTTTCATATAAAAAACTTTCTCCTTTTTGTAAACTTTCTTCAAGAATTGAATTTATAGTTTCATCTTCAAAATCAACTGGATAACTATAAGCAGAAGAAATCCGTCCTTCAGATGTTTTTAAATAGATTTTTATAAAGTCAGGTTTTAAAAATTCCTTTACTCTCTCTCCAAGAATTTCAACAAGAGATATTTCATTCTCAATACTTACCATTCTTTCTGAAAGATGGTACATAAATAATATTTCAGCAAAAAATCCAAGAATACCTTTTTCTATATCTTTTAATTCATCCAGCAAACCCGAAACAAAACCATCCACTTCTGATACCTTTTCTTTTGTTTCCATATTTTTCAAAAATATATTGAATCTTTCTATTAAACCTGTAACAGGTTTTAATACCACATCTTCCAGTCGTATACTTTTTTTTGCCATTATATCTTCAATCTCCTATTTGTTCCTTTAAAAACTTCTATATTATTGATTTTTTCTTTTTTAAATATACCGCCTGCTTCTTTCAATATAATTCTTCCACCTTCATAATCCCATTTTTTTAAATTTAAATGAATTAATAAATCTATTCTACCCGAAGCAAGATAGCATAAGTCAAGAGAAGCAGAACCAAACATTCTGATTTTTTTAACTTTTCTTCCCATCTCTTTTAAAATTCTCAATCCATACTCAATTTCTTCTTCTCCAGACATAAAACCAATGCTTAAAATACTCTCTTCAATCTTATCCGTTTTACTTACATTTATTATTTTTCCATTTAAATAAGCACCTTTACCTTCAATACCGGTAAAAATTTCTTCTCTTACAAAATCATAAACAATACCGAACTTTTCCTTTTTCCCATTAAAAGCAATGGATATACAGAAATGTGGAATACCTCTTGAAAAATTTAAACTTCCATCAAGAGGGTCAATTATCCATAAATTATCTTTATTTTTCCTATCAATTCCTCTTTCTTCACATAAAAAACTATCTTCTGGAAATATCTTTTTTATATTTTCTACAATAATCTTTTCAGTTTCAATGTCCTGCAAAAGTTTCACATCATATCTATTTTCTTTCAGTTTTTTACATTCATTAATTTTTTCTTTTAAATATTCTCCCGCTTTTTTTATAACCTCAATTCCTAAATTAAATCTATCCATTTAAATATGTTTTAAAAGAAATTCAATTATATCACTTCTCATCTGAAATGTCTCTCTGTGTCCTACATTATAAATCTTAAGTTGCCAGTTTTCTTCTTTCCCAAATTTTTTATAAATATTTTTCAGTTCTCTATCAATTTTTTTAAGTCCATCAAGAGGTGTTAATCTATCAAATGCACCTGCAACTGAAAGATGAGGTCTTGGAGCAATTAAAGAGTTTATATCCGATGTTGAAAAAAATTTAAGTAATGATGGAACAAAATAATAAATTCCATGACCTGAAATACCTCTCGTTTTTATGAGTTCTTCAAAATCTGTTAAACAGCAGATATCAATACATACCTTAATTCTTTTATCAAGGGCTGATAGATACCATGCCATTGTTGAACCCATACTCATTCCAATTGTTGCAATCCTTTCTTTATCTACTTCTTCTCTTGTCATCAAATAATCAACAACTTTTAAACTGTCAAAAACCATAAGTCCCCATAAAACTCTTCCCTTCCATATAAGTTCTTTAAAAAGGTCAAGTTCATCCCTTCCACTTCTTTCTCCAAAATTTAGATGGTCAATACATATACCTACAAATCCTAATGATGTTATAACTTCTGCATAAGGAGGAACTGCCATATAGGAATTCCCTTCAATAAATTCATCTTTTCCAAGATAATATTTACCTCCATGAGAATGGTTGAAAACAATCGCTGGAACTCTATTTTTCAAATTTTTGGGTTTAACAAAATAAGCAGGAACCAATTCATATCCATTCAGGTCAAGAACAAGTTTTTCAAGAATATATTTTTCTCTTTCCTCTTCAATTCTTTTAATTACTCTTACAGGATAATCTCCTTCAGGCAATTCCCCGAATAATTTATAAAGTTTTTTTCTTTTTTTCTCCTGCCATTTTACTAATTCTTCCATTTTTTCCCCCTTTTATTTTTACCAGTTCCCTATATCATCCTTTGTTCCAAATTTCCTATCAGGTCCTGCAGATAGCAAAAGAAAAGGTATATTATCATAATCTGTCTGAGGATACTTATAAATAATCGGCATTTTCCACGCATCAAGAATATTACCTTCTCTATCAATTTCATCTTTTTTTAATCTTATGTAAGGTCCACGCCATCTGTCACTATCAACAGGACCCTGTAACAATTCCACAATAATTTTACTACCATTACCTTCGCCTTCTGGATAATCACCAAAATCTGTCTCATACATAGAAAGTGCTGCTTCAATTGTATTTATAATTGCTTTTGTCCTCGCTATGACTGCTTTATTTCTTGCTCTATGTAAAACAGGTAAAGAAGAGGCAGCAATAAAAAATATAATACACATTGAAACAAGAACCTCCATCAGTGTAATTCCGTTTTTATTTCTCCTTCTCATTTACTTCGTATAAATTTTATCAGATTTTTCACAGAACTTAAAAACTCTTTTGCTCCGAAATATGGACCCTTTTGATGACCGAGTAAATACGAACCTGCAAGTAAAGCAACTCCAAAACCAAACTTCTCATCATAATGTCTCTCAAAATTCAATTTTAAGTTATCAACTCTTAAACCACCTGCAGCAACTGGTATTGTATCATTTATTCCTTTTAAGTTATATCTCATAACAAAAATCAAATGATTCAATAAATCTTCATCAAGAGAAGCAATATGGGTATCATTTACTCCAAAAACTCCATGCTGAAAAAAATCACCTCCACACAGACGAATAAACTTTACAATAACAGCATCATCAATTCTTCTGTTTCCTGTTGATAAAGCACTTCTTCCACCACTGTGAGCATATAGAGGAACATTTATATCTTTATCTTCCCTTAAAATTTTTAAAACTTCAAAATTATGTCCAAGAACAACATTCAGCATTAGCCCTGTTGCTCCATAGTCAATATATCTTTTTGCTGTATCTTTAATTCTATCTGCTCTTTCAACAAGATGAGGAGCATAAATACATTTATTACCTATCTCTTCATAAACTTTTTTCAATGCATTACTAACAAGTTTTATTTTTTTCTTTATATCACAATAAGATGGTCCAAGCATTTTTTCATCATCTTTTATAAATTTAACTCCTCCTTTTGCAGCAAGGTAACACTTTTCAGCAACTTCTTTCTCAGTCATTCCCGCACATGGTTTTACTATTGTTCCAACTATTGGCTCAGGATAAGGTGTTTCTGTAAGTTTTCTTATTCCTTCTATCCCGAATGATGGACCCGGAAATTTTTTAAGTATTTTTTCAGGTAAATTAATATCTATAAGAGCAACATCTGAATAATAGACAAATTCAAGAACAGGACCTCCACATGCAAGCATTAAAATCTGATAAAGAGGGTCTTTTTCTTCTGATAAATTAATAATTGGCGTTCTTATAAAAACAATTCCTTCTCCCTTATCATAGATATAAACTTTATCAACATCAGCAACACATTTTTTGAATAAAGAAGTTGGTTTTCCATCTCCTATCCATTTTCCAGTTGTTTCATCCATGGCAAGTTTTTTAGCAACCTCAATAATATCTCCTTCACATTTTAAATAATAAATAATTTCAATACTTTCTTCTTTTTTATATTGAGAACCCAGAACTACTATATCTTTTAGTTTTTTATTCCTTACTTCTTTTGGTAAATAATTATCAGGGAAAATTTTTTCTGTACTTCTTTCCATAATATAATTTTCCATTTTTAATTCTTACTTCTCACTTCAATTTTTAGAATTTTTTCTGTATTTTTATTTATCTTAAACTGTTCAGATATTTCATAACCACAAACCCATATAATTTTACCATTATTTTCAAAAATTAAAATTTCATCTTTCTCTTTTTCTGGAATTTTTTTATCTATCATAAATCTTGATAATTTTTTTTCTTTATTAAGTCCTAATGGCATAAATCTGTCTCCTCCCTTTCTATTTCTTACAATTATATCTCCCTTTATTTTTGAAAAGTCAAAATAACCTGTAAATTTATTTTCATTTTTAAAAATTTTATCTGAAAACGGAACAAAACTGCTTCTAATGATAAACTTATCAAGTATTTCTATTTCTCCTGGGACTTTAATTCTGTAAATAAAACTTTTATCCTCTTTTTCTTCTCCTTTTAAAATTTTTTCAATTATTTCACTATTATAAACATTTTCACCCATTTCAATATTTTTTATCAATCTTTCAATAATGGAAAAGTTTATATAGGGGGTATTTTTAATTTTACGGTATATAATTGATGCAATCCTCCTCTTTATGGAATTATCAAGTTTTTTAAATCTTTCCACATCAATAATAATTTTATTTTTTTCTTTCATTGTAATATCTTTAAAAATAGCATCTGTATATTTTCTTAAAAAAATCTCATCCTCCTTCAAAATTTCAGTTGTTCTTAGAATTACTTTTTTTAAAGAGGGTCTATATTTGAGTAAAAATGGTATAACCTCATTTCTAATTTTATTTCTGAAAAAATTTGAAGATAAATTAGAAGTATCAATAAGATATTCAATTTTATTTTCTTCAAGATATTTAACAATCTGTCTTTTTTCAACACAGAGAAGGGGTCTTATAATAAAAATTTCAGAACCAGGGGAAATATTGCTTTTTTGCCATATACCGCAAAGACCGGATGTACCGGAACCTCTAAAAAGATTCATAAAAAACGTTTCTATATGGTCATCAAGAGTATGTCCTGTTGCAATTTTATTACATCCTGTTTTTTCTGCAATTTCATAAAGTTTTTCATATCTTTTTTCTCTTAAGTTTTTTTCAATATTTTTCTTTTCTTTAATTTCAATATCTTCTCTAAAAAATTCAACTCCATATTTATTTGTGAGATTTTTCACAAAAATAACTTCTCTATCCGCCTCTTTTCTTAAATGATGGTGGATATAAGCAACTTTTATATCTATTTTCTTCTTTTTTAAAAGATGAATGAAGAAATAAAAAAGAAAAACCGAATCAGGACCACCTGAAACAGCAAGTAAAATTCTGTCTCCTTGCTCAATCAATTTATTTTTACTGACAAATTCCTCTGCTCTCTTAAATATATTGACCATTTTCAATATAAATTATATCATTTTAAAAAAATTTCTTTTTTAAAAAGGAGAAAAAATGGAAAAGGATATAATTGTTATTGGTGGCGGACCTGCAGGTATGGCATCTGCCTGGGGATGTGCAAAACAGGGAGCAAAAGTTTTACTTATTGAAAGATATGGATTTTTAGGTGGAATGGCTACTGCTGGATTTGTTGGTTCAATACTTGGCCATTATTTGAATGAAAAAGAACCTGCTGTAAGTGGATTTTTAAAATTTTTAATTGAAAAAACATATCAAATGGATGGATGCGAAAAGTGGGAATCTGCTTTTAGAAAATATGGTATTTCTTTTGATTCTGAAATTCTTAAAATCTCTTCTGAAAAATTGTTGCTGGAAGAGAAAGTTGAAATTTTATATCATTCTTTTGTATCATCAGTAAAAATTGAAGATAGTTTAATAAAAGAAATTGAAGTTGTGAATAAAAGCGGAAAAATGAAAATAAAAGGGAAGGTTTTTATTGACGCTACTGGAGACGCAGATATTGCCTTTTATTCTGGATTCAATTATACAAAAGGTAGATTTTTTGATGGGAAAATGCAGTCAATGGGATGTATGTTTAAAATTGCCGGAATTGACGAAGAAAAAATAACAGAGGAAGTTGCAAAGAAAGCAGGAAATTTATTAAACGAATTAAAAGAAAAAGGAGAATTGATCATTTACAATACAGGACTTGGAGGCAAGGGGAGTACAACAAGAAAAGGCGAAAGGTCATTTAATGTTATGAGATTTCAAGGTGATGGAACAGATGTATTTGACCTGACAAAAGGTGAGATTTTTATAAGAGACCAGATTTATAAATACTGGAAATTTTTGAAAGAAAATGTCCCTGGGTTTGAAAGCTCATATATATCTGCTTTACCACCAAATATAGGAATAAGGGAAACAAGACAGATAGAAGGACTCTATACTCTAACAGAAGACGATATTTTAAAAGGGAGAAAGTTTGATTCAAGTATTGCAAGAGGTACTTACTGGATAGACATTCACTGCCCTCTTGGCAGAACAAAAAAAGTTCATTTATGCGTTAAAGAATGCCAAACCGAGGAATACTGTATTGCTCTTGATAAATTTAAGGATTACCTTCCGGCAAAAAATAAATTATATCCTCCTAAAAATGATTGGTTCAGTATACCGTATGAATGTCTCATACCAAAAAATTCCAAAAACTTACTTGTTACAGGAAGATGTATTTCTGCAGACCATAAAGCAATGAGTTCAATAAGAGTAATGGCAACCTGTATTGCAACCGGACATTCTGCTGGAATAGGTGCCTATATTGCTCTTGATAAGAACATTTCAGTTGATAAGGTAAATCCTTTAGAAGTCCAAAAAATATTAGAAAAACAGGAAGGATTATATTAAAAATGGAGGTAACTTATGATAAAAATAGAAAGAGCAATTATAAGTGTATCTGATAAAACGGGTATTATTGAACTTGCAAAATTTTTAAAGAAATATAATGTTGAAATAATATCAACAGGTGGAACAGCAAAAACACTTAAAGAAAACGGAATAGATGTTATTGAAGTGAGTCAGTTTACCGGCTTTCCTGAAATACTTGACGGCAGGGTAAAAACACTGCATCCAAAAATTTATGGTGGTATTCTTTCAATTAAGGACAAAGAAGACCATTTGAAACAGATGGAAGAAAATAAAATCCAGCCAATTCAACTCATCATATGCAATCTTTATCCTTTTGAAAAAACACTTAAGATGGGGAAAAGTGATGAAGAAATAATTGAAAATATTGATATAGGTGGACCAACAATGATAAGAGCAGGAGCAAAAAATTATAAATATGTATGTGTTCTTGTTAAAACTGAAATGTATGAAGAATTTATTAAAGAGATGGAAAAAAACAATGGAACAGTAAGTGAGGAATTTTCTTTCAAATGTGCAAGAGAGGTTTTCAGATTAACTTCAAGATATGATTTTATTATCTCATCATACTTTACAGATAAAATAGAAAAAGAAATTTTACCCTCAGAAATGGATATCAGACTTCTAAAAGTTCAAAATTTAAGATATGGAGAAAATTCACATCAAAAAGGTGCATGGTATAGATTTACTGGCAGAGAATTTAAAAGAGAAATTTTTCAGGGAAAAGAACTTTCATTTAATAATCTTCTTGATATGGAAAGTGCATATAATCTTGTCTGTCAATTTGAAAAGTGTGCCTGTGTCATAATAAAACATACAAATCCCTGTGGAGTTGCCACTGGAAGTGATTTAATAGACGCTTATAAAAAAGCTCTTCAAACAGATGAAACGAGTGCTTTTGGAGGAATTGCAGGATTTAATAAAAAAGTTGATAAGAAACTTGCTGAAATTTTTATAGAGAGATTTTATGAGATAATTATTGCTCCTGACTATGAAGAGGAAGCACTGGAAATATTTAAGAAAAAGCCGAATTTAAGGGTTATAAAATGTCCGGAAAGAATAAAATATGAATATGATTTCAGGACTCTTGCAGATGGATTTTTAGTTCAAACACCCGATGAAATTGATTATGAAAAGTTTGAAATTGTATCAGAAAAAAAACCGACTGACGAAGAAATTGAAGGACTTAAATTTGCGTGGAAGGTCTGTAAGTTTGTAAAATCAAATGCGATTGTTATAGCAACAAAAGACCAGACACTCGGTATAGGAGCAGGGCAGATGTCAAGAGTTGATTCAACAAAAATAGCAGTTATGAAAATGAAAGAAAATTTTAAAAAAATCCCGAAACCTATTGTTTTGGCTTCTGATGCATTCTTCCCCAAACCTGATAGTATTGAAATCGCATATCAGGCAGGAGTAACTTCTATAATTCAACCCGGTGGTTCAATAGAAGATAAAAATGTCATTGAAAAATGTAATAAATTCGGCATTTCAATGATTTTTACAGGGACAAGACATTTCAAACACTGAAAAATGAAACTGCTACTTCTCAGTGATTTACATTATAAAAGTGATGGTATTTCAAAAATCCCTGAAAGAAATGTAAAATTCGGGATTGAGTTTTTAAAAAGAATACAGAAGAATTTAAAAGAAGATATTGATGTTGTTATAATTGCAGGAGACCTACTTGATGATGGTGAAAATCCTGATTCAGAAAAGGAATATTTAGAGATAAAAAAGATAATTGATAATTTTAATGCCAAAAAAGTTATTATTGCACCAGGAAATCATGATAAAAAAATTGAAGAATTTTTTGAAATTTTTGGTGATTATAAATATTTTGTTTATGATAACTTTTTATTCTATGTTTTTTACGACAGATATTATGAAGGAGAAATTGCAATTAGAAGTCAGGAAGAAATAGAGAATTTTAAAAAAATTGTAAGAGAAAATCCAGATAAAAAAATTATAGCAGTTCAGCACAATATTATCTTTCCAAAAATAGAAAGTGATTACCCTTTTAATTTACTTGACTGTGAAAAAATTCACAAACTTTATAAAGAAAATAATGTTTTTCTTTCAATAAGTGGACATTACCACAGGGGACTGGATATTCTTAATAATGAAGGAGTTTACTATTTTACCTTACCTGCTGTATGTGAAGAACCATTTAAGTATTTTTTGGTTGAAATTTCAAGTGAATTAAAAATTGAAGAAAAACAATTGAAGAATAAAATAACCGCTACTGACTTTCACTGTCATACTGAATTTGGATACTGCGCAGAAGATGTTAGTATGGAAAAAGTGATTGAAAGATGTAAGTTGTTTGGTGTGGAAAAAGTTTATTTTACAGAACATGCAGGACAACTTTATCTACAGCCGGAAGATTACTGGAATTTCAAATTTTTTTATAACCCTGATATTTTAAAAAAACAGAGAGATGAAAAAAAGGATAGGATTAAAGATTATGTAGAAAAATTTAAATCTCTGAATTCTAATATGGCTGGAATTGGACTTGAAGTTGAAATTGATAAAAATGGAAAAATATCATTACTTGAAGAGGACAGAAAATTTTTTGAAATACTTGTTGGAGCAGTTCATTATTTACCTGATGAGTGGTGTACAAGTAAAAGTGAAACAGAAAAAAAGTTCTTATGGTCTGTTGAAAAACTCATTGAAAATAAAATTGATATACTTGCTCATCCTTTCAGATTTTTTTACAGAAAAAATCTGGAAAAGCCAGAATATTTATACAGGGATGTTGTAAAAATGTTGAAAGAAGGAAAGGTAAAAGCAGAAATAAATTACCATCATAATAATCCGGAATATAGATTTTTCAGAATGTGTATGGAAGAAAATGTGAAAATTGTTTTTGGTTCAGATTCTCATAATTTAATTGAAGTTGGAGATTTTTCAAAACATATTGAATTTCTGGAAAAAATAAAACTATAAATTCTTTGCTATCTCTTTTAAATCATTTTCAAAACTTTTAAATTTCTCTATCTTTTCATTTTTTCCACCAAATTCAATTATATATGGACCAAAAAAACCTTTTTTCAAAGTTAAAGATAAAACTTCCTTCCATTCTATATTTCCATCTCCATAATGTAAATGTTCATCTTTATCTCCATTATTATCGGATACATGAACAATACCAAAAAATTTATAAAGTTTTTCTATAAATTCAAAAATATCTCCATTTAAGTTTGCATGTCCGTAGTCAAAACAGAATTTTAAAGAAGGGGAATTTATTTTTTCAAAAAAGTAAAGAAATTCTTGAGGGCTGTTGCCAAGTTCATCAATATAATGATTTTCAATACAGATTTTAATATTTTTTTTCTCATATAAAGAGATTACATTTTTTAGAACCTCAAAAACAATATTAAGTCCAATTTCTCTTTCAGAATATTTTCCAAGGTGAGCGGTTAAAAAACTGATTTCAGCAATTGAACAGATATTTAAATAATCTTTCATCTTCAAAATTGCTTCTTCTTTACCAATTTCAGGTATATTATCCCAGATATGTAATCCAGTTTCTATATTATATTTTTTCTTAAATTCTTTCATAAGCAAAAGGTCTTTTTCTTTTAATAAATCTGAGTAAGAAAATTCTATAAATTTAAAACCGAATTCAACTGCACATCTTTCAAATGCTTCTTCTAAACTATGCCATATAAAATGTAAACTGCTTATTCCAATAATCGGTTCTGTTTTCATAAAAAAAATAGATTTTTAAACTCTATAAGTTTTGCAGATTTACCATGACCCGGATAAATAATAAAATCATCCGGTAATGGAAGAATTTTTTCTTTTATTGATTTTATCAATCTTTCTTCATCTCCTTCAGGAAAATCAGTTCTTCCAATTCCATCAGCAAAAATTGTATCTCCTGTAAATAAAATATTTTCTATTTTAAGACATATACTTCCTGGTGTATGACCTGGTGTGTGTATAACCTCAAAATATAATTTCCCTATTTTTATCACATCTTTTTCTTCAACTGTAATAATATTGTCATTTTTACTTACATAAGGGACGGAAAAAAATGAAGATAGATTTTTTTCAGGGTCTTTTAAAAATTCAAAATCATCTTTATGGATGTAAACAGAAAGATTGAATAAATGATTTGCACCTATATGATCAAAATGTCCGTGAGTATTTATTATCATTACAGGTTTTAAACCGAGTTCTTCTATCCTTTCTTTTATTTTTTCTCCGCTATCTCCAGGGTCTATAATTCCACATATTTTTTCTTCCTCACACCCAACAATATAGCAATTTGTAAAAACATCACCAACAATTATTTTTTCTATAATCATCCTATCTTTTCTCCATAAAGGTCATATGAATCTGTTTTTTTTATTTTAACATTATAAAACTTACCTGTTTTAAGATTTTTCCCTTTTATATATACAAGACCATCTATTTCAGGAGCATCATATTCAGTCCTGCCAGTATAAAAATCATTATCTTTTTTTTCTATAAGAACCTTTAAAACCTTTCCAGTATATTTTCTTAAAATTTTTTCTGATACATCTTTCTGTTTTTCAATAAGGATTTTCATTCTTTCCTCTTTTATTTTTTCTTCTATTTGTTCTTTAAAATTATAAGCAACTGTTCCTTTTTCTCTACTGTACTTAAAAAAGCCAACTCTATCAATTTTAACTTCTTCAATAAATTCCAGAAGTTTTCTGAAATCTTCTTCTGTTTCGCCAGGAAAACCTATAATAAAATTTGTCCTTATTGCAGCAGAAGGTACTTTGCTTCTTATTTTATCAATTAATTTTTTATAGTCAATAATCGGTCTATTCATCTTTTCAAGAATTTTTTGAGACACATGTTGCATCGGTATATCAAAATACTTACATATTTTTTTACTACCTCCTATTTTTTCAATCAATTCATCTTTTATATGTCCCGGATGCATATACATAACTCTTATCCATTCAAAATTGAATTTTTCAAGTTCTTCAAGTAATTTAATCAAATTTGAACCATCTTTTAAATCTTCACCATAATTTGTTGTATCCTGAGCAATTAGTATAATTTCTTTGAAACCGAGTTTTTCAATATTTTCTGCCTCTTTTAAAATATTTATGATTTTTCTGCTTCTTAAAGGACCTCTCAATTTAGGAATTAAACAATAACTGCAAAAATTATTACAGCCATCAGAAATTTTTATGTATGCATAAGGAAAAGTTGTTATAAGACGGGGAAATTCTTTTCTGCAGGTAAAAAAACTTTCCTTTATTCTAATAATCCCTTCTTTTTTCTCCTTAATAATTTTTAAAACTTCTTCAGGATTACCAACTCCCCCAATTCCTTTCAATTTTCCAAATTTAAGTAATTTTTCTTTCTCTCTCTGAACAAGACATCCCCAGATAATCAGTTCTTTATTTTTTCTCATAATTTCTTTTATGTTTTCTTCTGATTCTTTTACTGCTTCTCTTATAAAACCGCAGGTATTTATTATTACAAGGTCTGCTTCATCTATTGAATCAGTTATTATAAAACCTTCTTCTCCTAAAATTGCAAGTAACTGTTCTGAATCAACAAGATTTTTAGGACATCCGAGAGAAATAAGATGGATTTTCATTTTATAAGATTTTCAAAAAGTAAATTCCCTATAAGAAGAAGTAAAATGAAAAGAAGAAACAGAAAAATTAAAATATAAAACTTCGTATCAGAATAAAATTTTTTTTCATTTTTTTCTTTATTTCTTTCATCTTTCCTTTCTCTTTTCGGTTCAATAATTTCTTCCTCACAAGTTTCTTTTTTTTCTTCAAAAAGTTCGTCCAGATTTATTCCTTCAATCCCCAGATAATCAAGATATTTTTTTAAAACTGCTTTTCTGTAAAAATTACCCGGAAATTTATTCCATTCTCCATCTTCAATATATTCTATGAACTTCCTAACTATTTTGGTATCTCTGTAAATCCTATCGTAATCAATCTCTTTTTTCTCTCTTTCTTTTTTTATTAACTCACTTAAACTCTTCAAATCCATTGTCTTCTGAATTTTGCTGATTCTCTTCCATATTTATTATTACTTTCCTTGGCTTCCCTTCCTGATACGGTCCAACAATTCCTTCTTCTTCCATCCTTTCAATCAACCTTGCTGCCTTATTAAAACCAATTCTCAATCTTCTCTGAAGCATTGAAATTGAAGCAATTTTAGTCGTAATCACAATCCTTTTTGCCTGTTCATAAAGAACCTCTTCATCATCATATTCTGTTTGTAATATTTCAGGAGTTTCTTCTTCCTGGGTCTTCCTTTCAAGAATTTCCATATTATATTCAGGGATTCTCTGTTTTTTTATGAATTCACATACTTTTTCTATTTCTTCATCTGAAATGAAACTTCCTTGAATTCTTATCAAACTTGAACTTAAAGGTGGTAAAAACAGCATATCTCCCCTACCAAGTAACTTTTCAGCACCAATTCTATCAAGGATTGTTCTTGAATCAAATTTAGATGGTACCTGAAAAGAAATTCTACATGGCAAATTGGCTTTAATCACACCTGTTATAACATTTACTGATGGTCTTTGTGTTGCTAAAATCAAATGTATTCCTGCTGCTCTTGAAAGTTGTGCAAGTCGTATAATACTGTGTTCTATCTCATTTTTTGCAACCGCCATCAAATCAGCAAGTTCATCAATGACAACTACAATATAAGGCAATGGATTATCTTTAAAAATATTATTATAAACATCAATATTCCTGACTTTATGTTCTGAAAAAAGTTTATACCTTCTTGTCATTTCACCGATTAACCATTTTAAAGCATTAACTGCCTTTTTAATATCAACAATAACAGGACAAAGCAGATAAGGAAGGTCATTGTAAAG
Source organism: bacterium (assembly GCA_035371905.1). NCBI lineage: Bacteria > bacterium. The sequence goes on from DAORXQ010000004.1 coordinate 28,970, forward strand.
AGTAAGTTCAACCATTTTAGGGTCTATCATTATAAATTTAACTTCATCAGGACTTGCTTTATATAAAATTGAAGTTATTAAAGAATTGATACAAACAGTTTTGCCTGAACCTGTTGCTCCTGCAATTAAAAGATGTGGCATCAATTTTAAATCTGTAACAATTGGTCTACCCATTATATCCTTTCCTATAGCAAGTGTTAATTTGGAAGGAGAACGTTGAAATTCTTTACTTTCAATTATCTCTCTTAAATATACGATAGAAATTTCTCTGTTTGGAACTTCAATTCCCACTGTTGATTTATTTGGTAAAGGTGCAACAACTCTTATAGTTGTTGTTTTCAGATTCATAGCAATATTGTCCTGAATTTTAAAAATCTTTTGAACCTGAATACCTGGTGCAAGTTGAACTTCAAACATTGTAACTCTGGGTCCCTGATTTATTTGAACAACTTCTCCTTCTATATCAAATTCAGAAAGTGTTTCTTCTATCACCTGAGCATATATTTCCAAGTCCTCTTTTGTTTCTTTTTGTGTGGGATTTCCTATTTCAAGAAGGTCAACAGGAGGTAAATTATAAACTACACCTTTTTGTCGTGAAATAGATGTTTTCTTTATTTTCTTTTTTTCCTTTTCCTCCTTTATTTCTTCTTCTGTCTCTGTTTTTTTCTCTTCTAACTTTTCTTCCTTTGGCTGTGGAATTTCTATCTTTTCTTTTGTTTCAAATATTTTTCTCTTTTGCTTCTGTGGTAAACTTACCTTTTCAGGAACAGGAATTTTATCCTCATTAAAAAAATAATCATTGAAAACTACTTTAAACGGTTCAGTATACATTCTATAACTTATACCAATAAATAAAATCCCTGAAAGTCCAAGAATAAAAAATATACCATTTTCTCCAAAATACTCTTTTAAAACAGGCGTTAAAACAGTTCCTAAAAGTCCTCCATCAAAATTTCCCAGAGAACCTCTGATTACTGTTAAAAATACAGATAATGTTAAAAGAAGACCTGTGATACTTGTTATTCTTTTCCATAATCTTTCTTTTTCTCCCCATATGATATTGTATCCTAAGAAAAGCATAAAGATTACAATCAGGTATGAACTTTTACCAAATAAAAAGAATAGAAGTCCTGTTAGATATGACCCGAATTTTCCACCAAAATTTTTTATATTCTCATTTATTGGAAAACCTATCTGACAGAATTTAAATGTAGGGTCAAAAGGGTCAAAAGATATAAAGGAAAAAAACAAATAAAAAGTAAAACCGAATATTAAAATACCTTTTACCCAGTTTTCTAAGTTCTTCCATTTCATCTTAAATATAATTTACCACCTATTTTTTACATTGACAACAGGATTGAAAAACCTAATCTGGAAAACCTTGTCTATCAACAATTCTCCAGTCCCACCTTAAAGGTGGGATAAAGGTTTGAATTAAAGTTTATTTTCTGGTATTCTATAACAAAAAGGAGAAAAAAATTAAAACAAGAAGACAGTTAAAAGTTGAAAGTATGTTAAGAGAAGAAATAGAAAATATTATAAGAAGAGATGTTTCAGACCCGAGAATCTGTTTTTTTACAATTACATATGTTCATATTACAGGCGACCTTAAAAATGTTAGAGTTGGTATAAGTTTCATGGGTGATGAAAAGGAAAAAGAAAATGCTTTTCGTGGTATTTTAAGTGCTCAAAAATTTATACAGCATAAACTTGGACAGAGAATATCCCTTAAATTTACACCAAGTATTGAATTTGAACTTGATGAAAGAAAAGAAATAAGGATTGAGCAACTTTTAAAAGAGATAAAGAAAGAAAATGAGGATTGATGTTAAAAGTACAATTGAAAATACATTAAAAAAATCTATAATTGACTTTAAAAAGGATGTAAATTTTGATGTTTTACCTGTTGAAAAGGAAGAGTTTGGCGATTTTTATACAAATATCTCCTTCAGACTTGCTGATAAAGAAAATTCACCTCAAAAAATTGCTGAAGTTATAAAAGAGAAAATCTATCCTGATTTAAAGGGAATAATTAAAAAAATAGAAGTAAAGAATGGCTTTATTAATTTTTTTATTGATGAGGATATTTACAGACAGCATATTTTAAAAATCTGTCAAAATCAAAAAGAATACTTAAAGGAAAATATAGGTAACGGGAAAAAAGTCCTTATTGAATTTGTAAGTGCAAATCCCACAGGTCCTTTAACAATTGCTCATGGAAGACAAGCAGCATATGGTGAATCACTTTCAAGAATATTAAAATTCTGTAATTTTGATGTGACAAAGGAATACTATATAAATGATGCAGGAAGACAGATGGAATTACTTGGAGAATCTTTAAAGGCAAGATATTATCAACTTAAAGGAGTTGATTATCCAGTCCCTGAAGAAGGATATCTTGGTGAGTATCTAATTGATATTGCAAGGAAGATAAAAGAAACCAAAGATGACAAAAAATTTTTTACCGAATTTGCAGAAAATGAAATACTTAAAGATATTAAAAATGACCTTAAAAATTTTGGCGTTTCTTTTGATAATTGGGTTAGAGAAAGTCAGTTCATTAAAAATAAAGAAGTTGAAAATGTTTTAAATATCTTAAAAGAAAAAAATTTGATTTATGAAAAAGATGGAAGTTTATGGTTTAAAAGTACTTATTTTGGAGATGATAAGGATAGGGTTGTTGTTAAGAGTGATGGAAGTTATACATACCTTGCAACAGATATTGCTTATCACAAATTTAAAATTGATAGGGGTTTTGAATTTCTTATCAACATAGTTGGACCGGACCATCACGGATATATTCCAAGATTGAAAGCATCCGTTGCTTCTTTAGGTTTTAATCCCGACAATCTTTCTGTTCTGATAGTTCAACTTACAACTCTATATAGAGGAAAAGAAAAATTATCAATGTCAACAAGAAAAGGACAGTTTATAACTTTAAAGGAACTTGTTAATGAAATAGGTCCGGATGCTTCCAAATTCTTTTTTCTTTTCAGAAAAATAGACAGTCATCTTGATTTTGACTTAGAAGTTGCTAAAAAAAAGTCAAATGAAAATCCTATTTATTACCTTCAATATGCATATGTTCGTCTGAAACATCTAATTGAATTCGGAAAAGAAAAAGGATATAAAATTGATAACTTTATACCGGAGATTGATTTGTTAAATAAAGAAGAAGAAATTGAAATAATGAAAAAGATATGGAAATTTAATGATGTTATAAGAAGTGTTGTTAAAACATATGGAGTTCATTTACTTGCTGAATATTTACTTGATGTTTCAAAGTTATTCCATTCATATTACCAGAAATACAGAATAGTTGGGGGAGAGAAGGATTTAACATATGCACGACTTTTTCTTGTAAAGTCGCTTCTTATAATTTTTGAATTATCTCTAAATCTTTTAAATGTTTCTCTACCGGAAAGAATGTAATTTTGAAAATTTTTTATTTGGTTTATAATATTTATAAAAAGGAGGGAAAAATGAAACTGGGTGTTTTTATAGTGGTTTTTGGGGGTAAAAGTTTTGATGAAGCACTTGATAAGGTGAAGGAATTGGGACTTGAAGCAGTTGAAATAGGAACAGGTAATTATCCAGGAGATGCTTTCTGTAAGGTTGGTGAATTACTTGAAAATGAAGGGAAATTAAAAGAGTTTAAAAAAGCAATAGAAAAAAGAGGTCTTGAAATATCTGCTTTATCCTGTCATGGAAATCCTCTTCATCCAGACAAAAGCATAGCAGAATCACACAGGCAGGTTCAGAGGAAGACAATTTTACTTGCAGAAAAACTTGGAGTAGGAAGAATTATAACATTTTCTGGTTGTCCCGGAGATAATGAAAATGCAAAATATCCAAACTGGGTAACATGTCCATGGCCCACAGATTTTTCAGAAATTTTAAAATGGCAGTGGGAAAAAGTAGTGATTCCTTACTGGAAGGAAGAAACAGCATTTGCAAGAAAACATAATGTAAAAGAAATATGTCTTGAAATGCATCCCGGTTTTGTCGTATATAATCCGGAAACACTTTTAAAATTAAGAGAAGCAGCAGGTGAAGAAATAGGAGCAAATTTTGACCCGAGTCATCTTTTCTGGCAGGGGATAGACCCGATAGCGGCTGTGAGGAAACTTAAAGGTGCAATATATCATGTTCATGCAAAAGATACAAAAATAAACCCTTACACATCAAGTATAAATGGAGTTCTTGATACAAAAACATATCTTGATGAAGAAAATAGGTCCTGGATATTCAGAACAGTTGGATATGGACATGGATATGAATTCTGGAATGATTTTATTTCAACATTGAGAATGGTGGGATATGATGGTGTATTAAGTATTGAACATGAGGATAGTTTAATGAGTGGTGAAGAAGGACTTAAGAAAGCAATTGAATTTTTGAAAAATGTATTAATTAAAGAGCCAAAGCCAAAAGCATGGTGGACTTAATCTGATTTACTTATTTTTTAAAAAGGGTTAAATATTCTTCTGCAACTTTAAGGTCTTTGAATGCTTCTTTTGCATCGTTTGGTGGTTTTATTTCTCCTTTAATTGCTTTAACAAAATTTACTGCCTGCTGATACATTGCAGATACCCATGGGAAGTGAGGAATTATTGTTAAAGGTGAAGGAATATCTTTATAAATTTTGACTTTACCGGGTCTATTTGAAGCAAGAGGAGCAGGAAGCGAAAGTTCAATATATCCTTTCTCAAAACATATAAAAACTTTTTCTTCCCATTCAATAGATGTATTATAGGGTGCCATTTCTATAACTCCTGAAATACCTGAATTACTCTCCACTACCATTAAAACCTTTGAACTATCCGCAAATTTAACTTTGTAGTCCTCTCCCAAAATAAATCTCATAAAGTTTATCTGATGAATATAATAGTTCACAAAATCAACATATTCTTTAAATTCAAATTCATCCATATTTTTCGGTTTCGGGTCATATTCAATATTCTCTGGTAATTTTTCATCTGTGATAATTAAATCCTTAAAACCTCCTGCAATCCAGTCACCGGGTGGCATTGTTATTCTTACATATCTTAATTTTCCAATCTCACCTGTTTTTTTAAATTCATCAATTAATTTTTTAACATAAATTGAAGCAGGGTCACTTCTCTTATGATAACCCACCATTACCCAGGTTCCTGACTTTTCAATAATTTCCAGTATTTTTTCACCAATTTCAACAGAACTTGCAAGTGGTTTTTCTATAAAAACAGGTCTTTTTGCTTTCAGGATTTCTTTAAGAATTACATAATGTCTTGTAAATGGCTGTGATGCAACTATCCCATCAAAATCTTCTTTTTCAATCATTTCATCAAAACCTTTATAAAAATTTTTAATTCCGTATCTCTCTGCAACTTTTTTTCCAAGTTTTTCCCTTATCTCACATATTGCAACGACCTCACAATCAGGAATAAGAACATAATTTTTCAGATGAGCACACTGGCCCATTGCACCAACACCAACAAACACAATTTTAATTTTTTCATTATTCATTTTTTCTCCCTTTGAAATTTTACTTTCTCTATATTTTTTTGTAAAATTATAAATTATGGAAAACTTTTTTCAAGATATCTGGAGAAAAATAGAAAATTTCTGGATTAAAAAAGGATGTCTTTTGTGGCATCCTTATAATGTTGAGGTAGGAGCAGGAACCTTAAATCCAGCAACCTTTTTTGGGATAATAGGAAACAAAAAATGGAATGTTGTATATCTTGAGCCCTCTGTAAGACCTGCTGATGGAAGGTATGGAGAAAATCCTGTAAGATTGTATCTCCATCATCAAATTCAGGTTATAATGAAACCACCCCCTTTTGATATACAAAAAATTTATCTTAAAAGTTTAGAATATCTTGGAATTTCAACAAAAGAACATGATATAAGGTTTATAGAGGATAACTGGGAAGCACCTACGCTTGGTGCGTGGGGAGTTGGATGGGAGGTCTGGATAGATGGACTTGAAATTACACAATTTACATATATGCAACAGGCAGGTGGAATCGATTTAATACCCCCTGCAGTTGAAATTACATATGGTCTTGACAGGATAGTAAATTTTTTACAGAAAGAAAAAAATGTTTTTAATTTATACTGGAATAAAGATGTAAAATTTGGAGATATTCAAAAAGAAAGAGAAAGAGAATATTCAGTTTATTCTTTTGAAAATGCAGATGTAAATTTATTATTTGAAATATTTGAAAAATTTGAAAAAGAGGCAGAAAAGATTCTTAATAGGGAATTAATTTATCCTGCATATGATTATATTCTGAAACTTTCTCATATTTTTAATTTACTTGATTCAAGAAAAGCAATCAGTGTAAGTGAAAGAGTAAGATATATCCAGAGGGTGAGAAAACTTGCAAATAGATGTGCTTTGCTTTACATTGAAAAAGGAAAAGGTATAATATAAACTATAATGAAGGAAAAATTTAGAGCCGGGATGGTGGAATTGGCAGACACGTACGTTTGAGGGGCGTATGGCGTATGCCGTGGGGGTTCGAGTCCCCCTCCCGGCACCAGTTTGAGTATAGTAATTATTGA
>DAORXQ010000004.1:35621-45085 GCA_035371905.1 bacterium
GGGTTGCAGGGGAAAGAAATGTCCCCTGCGTTTTTAGTCGTGGGGGGAGAACTATTTCAGGAAGGGGGAATCTCCCCCTCCTGAGATAAGCCGTGGGGGTTCGAGTCCCCCTCCCGGCACCAGTTTGAGTATAGTAATTATTGAAAACTTAGGGAAATGAGAAAAATAAAACCCCACGGCAAAAGGGGTTGCAGGGGAAAGAAATGTCCCCTGCGTTTTTAGTCGTGGGGGGAGAACTATAAATTAAAGAGAGAGCGGACCTCGTATAAAAAAATGAAAGAAATAGGTAAAAAAATAAAAAGAAATCTATTATATGAAGGTTGTTTTGAATGGGAAAAAGATGGGGTTTTCAATCCAGGTGTTATTGTTGAAAACAATCAGGTTCATATAATTTACAGGGCTATAAAATGTGAAAATTATTCTCGTCTCGGATACTTAAAATTAAAAACAGAAAATGAAATTGAAAAGTGTGAATATCCTGTTATTTCACCAACTGAAGTTTACGAAAAACAGGGAATTGAAGACCCCAGAATAACAAAAATAGAAGATTCTTATTTCATCACCTATACTGCATATGATGGGAAAAACGCAAGAATCGCTATTGCAGAATCAAAAAACCTATTGAATTTCAAGAAATTAGGTATTATAAGTCCTAACATTACATTTCTTGAAGCATTAAATATTTCTGAAAATGATAGGTATAAGGACTTCTGGAAAAAACAGGTTGCAGAAAGAGGAGAAAATATAATTATATGGGATAAGGATGGATGCCTTTTCCCTGAAAAAATTAATGGTAAATACGCATTACTTCATAGAATTGAACCTGATATTCAAATTGTTTATTTTAACGATTTTTTTGAACTCAAAAGTAAAGATTTCTGGGAAGAATATTTCAGGAAAATTGAAAGCAAAATAGTAATGAAACCTAAATATAATTGGGAAGAAGAAAAAATAGGAGCAGGTGCTCCACCAATTAAAACAGAATATGGATGGTTACTTTTATATCATGGAGTTGATAAAAATAAAATATACAGAGCAGGAATATCTTTACTTGATATTGAAAATCCACAAAAAGAAATAGCAAGATTACCCTTCCCTCTTTTTGAACCTGATTATGACTGGGAAAAAAATGGTAATGTCCCAAATGTTGTTTTTCCTACAGGTGCTTTTATTAAAGATGGAATTCTTTATATTTTTTATGGATGCGCTGATAAAAGAATTGGGGTTGCTGAAATTGAATTAAAAGAAATAAATAAAATTTTAAAAAAGGTGTGAAAAATTAAAGAAAAAACACCTATTTGGGAAGACATTTTAATAATTATTTCAATTTTTTCTTTATGGCCAGCAATTTTAAGAAGAGAAAATATCTTTACCCGATTTATAATGTTTTCATTTCTTTTAATTCTTGTATGGATTTTAAAAAGAAGGATTACAAGAATAAAAAATTTATAAAAATGAAATGGATTTTTATACCCATAATTATTTTTCTTTCCGGTTGTAATACAGACCTTACAGAAAAAAAATGGAGAGAAAAAGTAAGAATGGGAGATTACTATTTAGCAAACAATAATATTGATATGGCTTTAAACTGCTGGATGGAATCACTTGAGTTTAAAAAAGACCTACTGACTTATGAAAAAATAATTGCTTCACTCATAATAAAAAACGATTTTGAAAAGGGGAAAAAATATACACTTGAGGGGTTGACACATTTCAAAAATAATGATAATTTAATATTCAACTTGGGACTTTTAGAATTTTACTTAAAAGAATATGAAGAATCACTGGAAACTATGGAAAAACTTATAGAGAAAAATAAGTATTATCCAAATGCTCATTACATAAAGGGTTTGATATATGAAAAAAAAGGGGAATTTGAAAAAGCAAAAAAAGAATTTATAGAAGAAGTAAATATAAATCCAGGTTCAAGGAAAGCATGGCAAAAAATCAAGGAGATGAAAAATGAGAAATAAGATTATTTTTTTCCCTTTTCTCTTTTTTCTTTTTTCTACCTTTCTATTTTCTCAGGATACTGTATCATATTTAAACTTTTTTTCTTCTTTAAAATCAAGATTTCCAGGCAGTGAAGGACATAAAAAAGCAGCAGATTTTATTGAAAATAAATTTAAAGAAATTGGTCTTAAAAATGTAAAAAGGGAGAGTTTTAAATCGGTTGTTCCTGTAGAAAAGTATGCATATATTGAATATGATGGAAAAAAAATTGATATAAACTGTCTCTGGCCAAATCTTGTAAGAACATCAACTTTACCACCAGAAGGACTTGAAGGTAAATTGATATATGCTGGAAAAGGTAATTTAAAAGAAGTTGAAGGAAAAGATATAAATGGAAGTATTATTGTTATGGATTTTGATTCAGGAGATAACTATCTTGATTTTGCAATGCTTGGTGCAAAATGTTTCATTTTTATAAATAGAGGGGAAATAACAAGAACCGAAGGCGAAAAGAAATTCCTTTCTGTCCCTCTGGATGTTCCAAGATTTTATTCTGATAATGAGAAAATACTTGAAATAGCAAAAAAAGAACCAACTGTAAAAATTTATGGAAGGATGGACTGGGAAACTATTAACGACTGGAATATTTATGGTTTTCTTGAAGGGAGAGATGCGAAATTAAAAGATGAAACAATAGTTATAAGTTCCTATTATGATAGTACAAGTGTTGTCCCTTCCATTTCTCCCGGTGCTACATCTGCCTGCGGGATATCTGCTCTTATTGAACTTGCTGAATATCTTGTGAAAAACCCACCAAAAAGAAGTATTATTTTTCTTGCCACTTCTTCTCATTTTATGAATATGAAAGGGATAGATGCATTTATTCAAAAACATTGTAGAAATGAAAAACCATTTTCAGAAAGAATTAAAAAAGAAGATAAAATAAAAATATCTCTTTTTATAGGACTAGACCTTTCAGGAGATAGTGATAAACTTGGAATATGGCATAACTCCACTGATTTCTATTACCAGAGATTCTTTGCTCCAATAGGTAAAAAATTCATGGAATATTCAGAAAAGGTAGGTAAAATTTTGGGATATACAGAATCTGTTCTTGTAAACGGAATAAGTCCTGAAAAAGGAGTTGTTTGGGATACATTTTTACCCGAAAGAATTAGAACAGATGGTGAATTTATGATTCTTTCAGGAAATCCTGCAGTTTCATTTATAACTGTTAATGATGGTAGATGGAGAGTTGACACTCCAAAAGATGGATTTGAAAATTTAAAATTACAGAATATTATCAAACAGGTTAACGTATTAAAATTTCTTCTTTCTTATGCTTTAAATGATGAAGAACTTCTATCAAAAAGCGAACTTAAAATGAAGGATAAAATGGCTACCCTAAAAGCAAAAATTGTTACATTTAATCCTAAAAAAAGTTTTGTTCCAAATGACCCTGTAAAAGATGCAATAGTTGTTCCAAGAGATGGAACTTATAAAACAAATATCGGTGTTCGTGGACATCCCCTTGAAATAACAAATGAGAAAGGAATTGCTGAAATTTCAAGATTAACTCTATCCCAATCAGTATATCTAAATGCCTTTTATATAAACAAAGAAAATGGAGAAATAATTTTTGCTCCTGATATGGGAGTTAATGGAAATCAGCAATATCCCATATCTTTTCAGATGGACACAAAAGAAAAAGAAAGGATGATTGTTCTGTTTAAGTGTAAGGAAATATCACTTTTTGGCCTTATTGACCCTCAATATTTAATTCAGATAAATAATATAAATGTTTTTGACCTGTCAAATAGTGCTCCAGATGCTTATGGTTATTTTCTTCAATATCCTAGTAGCATTCCATTTCTCTGGACATCTTACAGTGAACCTGTTGGAACTGTTTTTGCAAAAGAAAATTCAAAAATTAAAATTCTGGGAGAAACAGGTCCTCTTGGTAAAAGATTGTTACTTTTAAACTCAAAAGAAACATATACAAATAAAGAATGGGCAGAGGGACTTGGATTTTCTGTAAACGAAATTTCAGCAATATATAATACACCTTATCAGGCGGCAAGAGATATGCTTATACTTGACAATTACAGAAGATATAACTTTGAAAAATACGGAATTAAAAATGAACGACTTTTTGAATTACAGCAAAAATCAAAAGAATTACTTGAAAAAGCAGAAGAAGCATTAAAAGAAAAAAGGTGGTATGAGTTTTTAAAATTTTCAAGACAGTCCCAGAGTATAGAAGCAAGAGCATATCCTGATGTAAAAAATACAGCAAATGATGTAATTAAGGGAATAATTTTTTATTTCATACTTTTATTACCTTTTGCCTATTTCTGTGAAAGATTATTTTTCAGTTTCTCAAAAATAGAAAAAAGAATAGCAGGAATTTTTGGAATATTTCTCGCTATTTACTGGATAATGAGATATGTTCATCCTGCCTTTAAACTTACAAATGCCCCTGAAGTTATACTTCTTTCTTTTATTGTTCTCACACTTTCAGGAGTTGTTATATCACTTATCGCTTCTAAATTTGAAGAACAAATGCAGAGAATTAAAAAGGAGACATCAAAGGTTTATCAAACAGATGTTGGAAGAATAACAGCAAGTGCAACTGCTTTTTCTCTCGGTGTTGCAAATATGAAAAGGAGAAAAACAAGAACTGCTTTAACCTCAATAACATTAATCCTTCTTACATTTACAGTTCTTTCATTTACATCAATAAAATCATATTTAAAATTCAATCAGATTTTAAGACCCAATAAACCACCATATACCGGATTACTTTTAAGGGACAGAAACTGGACTCCATTGCAAAAAATATCCTATGACTATACAGAAAATGAATTTTCAGAAAAAGGAGTAATAGCTCCGAGAAGTTGGTTAATACTTGGAAGTTTGGGAAATAAAACTGCAATAGAAATAAAATGTGGAAATAAATCATTCCTTTCTACAGGAATCCTTGGGATGACCCCTTCTGAAAAAGAAATTTTACCTGTTGAAAGTACAATAATTTATGGAAACTGGTTTGAAAAAGAAGATGAGGATAGTGTTTTAATTTCGGATAAAATAGCAAAAGAATTAAATATAAAAAAAGAAGATATAGGAGTTGCTAAAGTAAATATTTATGGAAAAGAATTTTTGATAAAAGGGATATTTGATAGTAAAAAATTTGGAGATATTAAAGACCTTGATGATGAACGACTTACTCCTGTTGATTTTTCTGTTCTTCCTGAAAAAGAAATCTCGCAGATGAAGACAGAAAAAACATCCCAAATATTTTCATCCCAGATTCAGTTAAGGTCTTTTACTCATACAGAAGCAGAAAATACTGTTATTATACCATTTAAAAAGGTTATGGATTTAAAAGGTACTTTACATTCAATTGCTGTTAAATTTACAACTTCATCTGAAAATCCAAAAACACTTGTTGAGGAATTTATAACAAAACTTGCTGGAATTGTATTTGCTGGTTTTGAAAATAAAACAATTGTTTACAGTAGTATAGGTTTCACTTCATTTGGTGGTATGAGCAATATCCTTATACCAATTTTAATAGCAGCATTGATTGTTTTAAATACAATGCTTGGTTCTGTTTATGAAAGAATTAGAGAAATTGGGACTTACAGTGCTGTTGGACTTGCTCCTGTACATATTGCTTCTTTATTTTTTGCTGAATCTCTTGTTTATGCTGTTTTAGGTGCTGTAAGTGGCTATCTATTGGGTCAGATTGTTATAAAAATACTGATGGGTGCTGGTTTATTAAAAGGACTTGTTTTAAACTATTCTTCTCTTTCTGCTGTTATTGCTACAATAATAATTGTAATTACAGTTCTCCTTTCAACTTTATATCCTGCAAGGAAAGCATCTCAAATGGCTGTTCCTGATGTTACAAGAAAATGGATATTACCACAACCAAAAGGTGATGAATGGGAATTTGAATTTCCTTTTACTGTAAGTGAAATTGAAATTCTTGGGCTTGCTACATTTTTAACAGAATATTTCAATACTTATCAAGATGTTTCTCTTGGCAATTTTTACACAAGCGGGGCTAAATTAACCTATCAAAAACATCCTTCTGGAAAAAATAAATATATTGTTGAGACAAATATATGGCTTGCTCCTTTTGACCTTGGAGTAAGTCAGGAATTCAAAATGATTTTTGAACCACTTGGGCAATATAATTTCTATACAATAAATCTTTTTATGAAAAGAGCAAGTGGAGAATCAACTGACTGGAAACGACTTAATAGAAGATTCCTTGATGGAATTAGAAAACAATTTTTGATATGGAGAACAGTAAGTATAGAAATTAAAAAAGAATATGAAAAACAAGGGAAAAATAATCTTGGAATTTAAATAGGGGGAAAAATGGCAGAAATGGAAATAAAGGACTTTGAACCAGAAATATCAGAAAAATTTGAACCAGGTTTTAATGCAAGAACAGTTCTGGCTATTTTATTCATTGGTTTTATAATGCTTCCCGCCTCAATTTATTTCTTTCTCATTACAGGTGGTGGACTTGGGGGTGCTGCTCAATGGGTAACGGTTATTCTTCTTCTTGAGATAGCAAAAAGGTCATTTATTCAGTTGAAAAAACAGGAACTTTACATAATTTATATAATCGCTGGTTCTGTTATAGGACTTGAACACCTTGCAGCCCTTTTGATATGGAGGCAATATCTTGTTCAATCACCTCCTGCCCAATTTTTTGGATTAACTGAAAATATGCCCAACTGGGTTGTTCCTCCTGCTGGTTCTGAAGCATTGATGAAAAGAACATTTTTACATAAGGACTGGATAAAACCAATAGTAATAGTTATTTTAACAAGTTTACTTTACAGAATAAATATGTTTTCAATGGGTTATTTCCTATTTCGTATTACAAACGATATTGAAAAATTACCTTTCCCAATGGCTCCTGTTGCTTCAGAAGGAGCAACAGCACTTGCTGAAAGTGGAGCAAAAAAAGAAACATGGAGATGGCGTGTTTTCAGTATTTCTGCAATGATTGGTATTATTTTTGGTGCTTTTTATGTTGTCATCCCTGCAATAACAGGTCTTTTAATGGCAACTCCCCTTCAACTTTTTCCAATTCCATGGGTTGATTTTACAACACAATTAGAAACAGTTTTACCATCTGGACTTTTTGGATTTGCAACAGACCTTGGAGTTATTCTTACTGGATTTATTTTACCTTTCCCTGTTATTGTTGGAACTTTTATTGGTTCAATTTTATGTAAAACTTTTGGGAATCCATTACTTCATAAAATTGGTATAATAAAAAACTGGCAACCAGGTATGACAGCAGTTCCAGCAAATGTTGTAACTACAATGGATTTCTGGATAAATGCAACTATTGGAACAGGAATAGTCGTTGGTATTATAGGAATATGGAGAGTATTAAGAGCATTTTCAAGTTTTAAAAACAAAGATAATGAAAAACAGGCAGTTACAATTCCTCCTGATAGAGGTGACTATCCTATACCAGTAGCAATTGGAATATGGATATTATCAACTATTTTATATCTTATAATAACAAAAACCCTTGTTCCAAATTTTCCTGTATGGATTTTCATTTTCTTTGGTATAATTCTTACTCCATTTTTAAGTTATACATCTGCAAGAATGTTTGGAATAACAGGAGTTGCTACTGGCATTGCATTTCCTATGTTAAGAGAAGCAACATTTATATTAAGTGGATATAAAGGAGTTGAAATATGGTATGCTCCGATTCCATATTTTAATCATGGACATACTGCACAGGCATTTAAACAACTTGAACTTACAAGAACAAGATTTACTTCATGGTATAAAGGAGAATTTACTGCTTTTGGTATAACTCTTATTGCAACATTTTTATTCTGGCAGATAATATGGAAAATGAATCCAATACCTTCCTCTGCATATCCATATGTTCAGAAAATCTGGCCTATGAATGCCACATTTGAAGCACTTTGGACAACAAGTACATTACCAACAGGTGAAAAGTGGATGATAAAAGCAATAAAGGCAAAATATATATTAAGTTCAACTTTTATAAGTTTCCTTATTTATGGACTATTTTTATTACTCAAAATCCCAATTGGGACATTTTATGGAATGGTTGGTGGAATTACAACTCTACCTCATTATGCATTTCCAATGTTTATTGGAGCACTTCTTGGAAGATTTTATATGGCAAAAAAAATAGGACCTAACTGGAGAAGATATACACCGATAATACTTGCAGGATATTCCTGTGGAATGGGATTAATTGGTATGGTTTCAATTGCAGTTGCTTTAATTGCAAAAACAATATTCCAGATAATTTATTAAAATTTGATGACTCAAAAAGAAAAAATTTTCCTTTTTTTAATTATTTTTCTTGTCTATCTTAATTCAATTGTAAACCCGTTTATTTTTGATGATATTGCTCTTGTTGTTAATAATGGATTTATCAAAAATTTTAAATTTTTGAAATATTATTTTACTTCAAATTTATTTAAATGTGCAGGTGAAGAGGACCTTTTTTACAGACCATTCCAGACATTATTTTATGCAATTGTTTACAAAATCTCAAAAGGGAATACTTTTGGCTATCACTTACTTAATATACTTCTTCATTCAGGATGTGCTGTTTTAATTTATTTATTGCTTACAAAGTTATACGATAAAAAAACTTCTTTTCTTGTCTCTTTATTATGGGGTATTCATCCAATAAATACAGAAGCAATCACATATATTTCAGGAACTGCAGACCCTTTATTTCTATTTTTCGGACTTCTTGGTATATATCTTTACAATCTATCTTATTCAAGTAGTAAGAAAAAACATCTATTTTTAATTTTATCCTGTATTTCTTTCATCTTTTCACTGCTTTCAAAAGAGACATCTGTTTTAATCTTACCTTTATTTTTTCTCTATCTATATTCAATAGGAAACTTAAAGAAAGAAAAAAAATCTGACTATATTATAATCACTTCAATCTTTCTTATTTACTTAATCCTCAGAAAAACTGTTTTAAATTTTGGGAAAACAGAACCAGAGGAGATTTTTTTATATAGATTTTTCACTTCTTTTAAGGCATTTTTAGTTTACATATCAATTTTAATCTTTCCTTTTATTTTATCAATGGAAAGACATCTACCCTACATAAAGACACCAAAAGATATTGACTTTATATCAGGTTTATTCCTTTTTATTTTATTTTTATATTTTTTGTGGAAAAAAAGAAATGATAAAAAGATATTATTTGCTGGTTTATTATTTTTACTCAACTTTATATTCCATTCAAACACAATAATACCTTTAAATGGAAACTTAAGAGAACACTGGATGTATGTGGGAGCAATTGGATTTTTTATTTATTTTGTTATGCTTATAGAGAAAATAAAAAAAGAAAAGATAAAAATTGCTTTAATTATCCTTATATTTTCACTATATGGAGTAAGGACGATTTTAAGAAATTATGACTGGCTGGACCCGATAAGTTTTTATGAAAAATCATTAAA
>DAORXQ010000005.1 GCA_035371905.1 bacterium
GCTGAGGGTTCAGCAAGAACTATATCTCCAAGAAAAGCAAAACTTGCTGCTATTACTCCCATCGTTGGGTCTGTTAAAATAGAAACATACAGAATACCCGCCTTTTTCAATTTACCAACAGCTGCTGAAGTTTTTGCCATTTGCATTAGAGAAACAACGCCTTCATACATTCTTGCTCCGCCACCCCCTCCAGAAACAGAAATAAGAGACAGTCCATTTTCAACCGCAAATTCACATAACCTTGTAAATTTCTCTCCCACAACAGACCCCATACTTCCCATAATAAAATGAGCGTCAAGTACACAGAAAGCGACAGGGAAGTTTCCAATTTTTCCTGTTCCTGTTACCATTGCTTCATTCATTCCTGTATTTTTCATTTCTTCTTCAAGTTTTTCCTTATATGATTTAACTCCTACAAAATTAAGTGGGTCTTCCGACTGTAAATCTCCCCATTTTTCTGAAAAAGTACCCGCATCTATAAGAGAATTGATTCTTTCTTTTGCGGTCATTCTGAAATAAAAGTTGCATTCTGGACATATTTTTAAATTCTCTTCAAGTTTTTTTGTATAAATTAATTTTCCACATTTTTCACATTTGACCCACAATTCTTTTTTAATTTCAACTTTTTCTTTCGGTGAAATCTCAATATACCGCTTTCTTTTGAATATCATAAAACTCCACTCTCCTTTAATGTTTTCTTAATCTTTTCTATACTCTCATCACTCGGTCCACATAAAGGAAGTCTCCATTCAGGACTTATCATACCCATTAAAGAAAGACATGTTTTTACAGGTATTGGATTTGTTTCTATAAAAAGAATTTTAAAGATTGGGAAAAGTTTAAGATGTATCTTCCTTGCATTTTCATAGTCACCATTTAACGTATATTCAACCATCTGAGAAACTTCAAGAGGAACTATATTTGAAGCGACTGAAACAACCCCTTTTCCTCCAACAGACATAATTGGTAAAGTTAAAGAATCATCTCCGGAGAGAACTGTAAAATCTTCTCTTTTTAATAGCGTAAGTATTTTACTTACCTGATCAAGAGAACCACTTGCTTCCTTTATCCCAACTATATTTTTTATTTCGGAAAGTTCCGCAACTGTTTCAGGTGTAATAGAAATCCCTGTTCTTGAAGGCACATTGTATAGAATAAGAGGTATTGATACTGCCTTTGCAATCGCCTTATAATGAAGATAAAGTCCTTTCTGAGTTGGTTTATTATAATAAGGGGTTATCAAAAGTGCTGCATCTGCTCCTACCTTTTCAGCATATTCAGTAAGTTCAATCGCTTCTTTAGTATTATTTGAACCAGTACCTGCTATAACAGGAACTTTCTTATTAACATATTCAACAGTAAACTTTATCAAATCTTTATGCTCTTCATAACTTAAAGTTGCCGGTTCTCCTGTACAACCAGCAACTAAAATCCCATTGGTTTTATTCTTTATTTGAAAATCAATAAGTGTTTTATAGGAATTATAATCAACCTTATCATTCTTAATTGGTGTTACAAGTGCAACAATTGCTCCTTTAAACATATTTCCTCCTTTTTCAAATTAAGAATTTTATATCAATATAATTAAAACCAAATTCTTTCAACTTTTCAATTATTTTTTTCTTATTCATTCTACAAAGAGAAAGAAAACAACTATTTTCAACTTTAATATAAAGTTTTTTTTCTTTTTCGTAAAGAACATAACTTTTCCCTCTCATTTTTTCATCTATTATCCTTGGCCAGAGAACAGTTATATCAATATTTCTATTCTTTTCGTCAGGTATCTCAATTTTATTTAAAACCCTTTTAACAATACTATCTATTTTTTCTGTTTTCATTTCTCATTCTGTTTTTAATGGCATACAAACATATAAGAAATTATCTTCTTCCTCTGGTTTCATTAAAACTGGTTTTGAAGAAGATGTAAAAGAAAAAATAAACTCTTTTTTTTCTACTACTTGTAAAAAATCAATCAAAAAATTAGGAGGAAAAATTATATCTATTTCCTCATCACTGTAAGGAATATCCATTTTTTCCTGAGCTTCTCCAAGTTCTCCTGAAGCGGATAAAATTAAAGCATCTTTTTTAAAACTTAATTTAACTTTATTATTTCTTTCTGAAGTAAAAAGTGAAATTCTCTTTAAAGACGATAAAAATAAATCTGTATTGATTTGAGAAATTTTTGATTTTTTAATATCAGGAATAACTTTTTCATAATCAGGAAACTCTTCTGCTCCTGTAAGTAGTTGAGAAATAAACAAAACACTTCCTATTCCTTTTTTGTTTTCTTCCATCTGTATTGTAAAACTTGTTTGAAAAGATATATTATTTTTTCCAATAAAAACTTCTACTTCTTCATTATTTAATAAATTTATCATTTTTTTTATTAAATTATATGATAATAAAACCTTTGTATTTTTCTTAAAGGGAGTATCAAATAAAATAGAGAAAAGAGATAATCTTCTGGTATCTGTTCCTATTATATTTATAACTTTTTCCTTTATATCAAAAAGTCCTCCTCTGAACTGCTGTCTTGGTTCATCTGGGTCAATACAGAAAATAGTTTTTTTAAAACCATCTTTTAATGTTTCTCCTTTAATTCTGAAAGTTATTTCTGAAGAGAATTTTGGGATTTTAGGAAAATCTTCTGTTTCCATTTCTATAAATGAATACTGGGATGATTCTCCTATTAAATTAATAAACTTTTCTTTTTTTTCTATTTTTATTTCTTTATTTTTAAATTGTTTTAAGAGAGAGATAAATTGTTTTCCTGGAATAACACATTGACCTTTTTCTTTAACATCACATTCTAAAGAAACTTTAACAGTATTTTCAAGGTCTGTTGCAATTAACGTTAAATTATTTTCTTTTCCTTCTAAAAAAATTCCTCCACAAATCGCTATTGTTGGTTTCGCAGGTAAAACATCTGAAATGTACTCAAGCCCTTTATTTAAAACTTCACTACTTATATTTACTTTCATTTTTAATCCTCCTTTTTATATATATTTTATAATTAATAGTAAAATTGTGGAAAAATACTAAAAAATTTAAAAATCTATAATTTGTAAATAAATTTTTATGTGCAAAACCTGTGAATTCACTGTTCATTTAATTTTTCCTTTATATTTTCTATTATTTTTTTTAAATTTTTATCCTTTTCCATTAACTCTTTAACTTTTTTACAGGCATGTAAAACAGTCGTATGGTCCTTTCCTCCAAACTCAGAAGCAATTGAATTTAAAGAAGTTTCTGTTAATTCCCTTCCAAGATACATAGCTATTTGTCTAGGAAGAATTATATTTTTAACCCTTTTTTCACTTTTTATTTCTTCAGGAGATAAACCAAAATACTCACAAACAACATTCATTATTTGTTTAATATTTACAAACTTTTTTTCTTTTTTATCTGAACTGTATACACCCTCTATTATTTCATCTATTAAGTTTTTATTAAGTTCTCTATTCAGTAAGGTCACATTTGCAACAAGTCCATTTAAAATTCCTTCTATTAATCTAATATTATCTTTTATTTTTTCAGCGATATAAAAAATAAGGTCTTCAGAGAAAGAAAGTTTCCTCAATTCACTTTTTTTCTTTATTATTGCAACCCTTGTTTCTATATCCGGGGTCTGTAAATCAACTATAAGACCCCATTCAAACCTTGATACAAGACGTTTTTCAAGAAACTTTATTTCTTTTGGCGGTTTATCACTTGAAAGAACTATCTGTTTTCTTTTATCATAGAGAAAATTAAAAGTATGGAAAAATTCTTCCTGAGTTCCTTCTTTTCCTGCAATAAAATGAATATCATCTATTAAAAGATAATCAAGATTACGGAATTTATTTCTGAAAAGATGAGTTGTTTTATTTTTTATACTTGTTATAAACTCATTTACAAAATATTCAGATGGCATGTAAGCAATTTTAGCATTACTTTTCTCCTTAACAAAATGACCGATTGCCTGCATTAAATGAGTTTTGCCAAGTCCAACACCTCCATATAGAAAAAGAGGGTTATAAGCAACTCCAGGAGATTGAGCAACAGCAACACTTGCAGCATGAGCAAGACGATTACATGGACCAACAACAAAGTTTTCAAAAGTATACTCGGGATTCAATGCTATTTCAAAAAAACTTTCTTCTTTTATTTCTGAAGGGAGGTCTATAGAATAAATTATTTCAAAATTAGGATTAAAACCAAAGATTTTTTGTATTTCTTCTCTTAAAATTTCTATATAAGGTAAAAAATTCTTTTCAAAAGTTGAATTTGGAACTTCTATTTTTACAATATTTTCAGTTATATCTATAAGTTTTACAGGTTTTATCCATAAATCAAAGGTCCTTGAATTATTTATCTTTTCTTCCACATTATTGAGTACGATATTCCACAGTTTATGAACTTCTTTTTCCATGTTTTCCACAGGTTTTTAACAAATAAACTTTTGTATTATTCATTTTTTCCACAACAATGTTTATATTTTTTACCACTTCCACATGGACATGGTTGATTTCTTCCTATTTTTTGTTTTTTCAAAGAAGCGGTTGGACTGTTAATTACATTTTTATTATATAAACCTTCAGAAATACTCTGTGCAACAGAAACAGGTTCTTCTTTTTCTTTTGTTGTAGCAAACTGTTCATATGTTTGATGGACAAACTCCTTTCTTTCTGTTTCTCTAACTTTAAGAGCAACCTTTTCTGTAACCTGAATTTTTAATAAATTACCAATAATTTCTTCTTTAATAGATTTTAACATTTCCTGAAAATATTGAAAAGATTCATGTTTATATGCTATTAATGGGTCTTTCTGAGCATATGCTCTTAAACTTATACCTTCTCTCAATTCATCCATTGCCCTTAAATGTGCTTTCCATCTATTGTCTATTACCTGTAAAAACACAAATTTCTTTAATTCTTCAAAAAATTCACCCAGTTGTTTCTTTTTATCCTCTAATACAGAAATGAAGATATCCTTTAACTTTTCTTTAAAATCATCTTTCCACAAAAGGTAATTTTTTATATTTTCAGGATTTTCTATTTCAATATTTATTCCAAAAGTTGTTTTAAAATATTTAGTTAATCCTTCTATGTTCCACATATATGGTTTTATTTTTTCATCACAGTATTCATTGAAAACTCTCTCAATAATTTCTTCTATATACTCTTTTAAATATTCATCAAGATTTCTATTTTCAAGAATGTCCTGTCTCAAAGTGTAAATAATATTTCTCTGTTCATTCAAAACATTATCAAATTCAAGAAGATTTTTTCTAATTTCAAAATTCCTTCCCTCAACTTTTTTTTGTGCATTATTTATCATTTTTGTTATCAGTGGATGAGTTATTTTTTCTCCTTCAGGTAACTTTCCCATCAATCCTTTTAATCTTTCCCCTCCAAAAATTCTCAAAAGGTCATCTTCAAGGGATAAAAAGAATTTTGAAGAACCGGGGTCTCCCTGCCTTCCTGCTCTACCTTTTAATTGATTATCTATTCTTCTTGCTTCATATCTTTCACTCCCGATTACATGAAGTCCTCCCAGTTCCACTACTTTTTTATGGTCTTCTTCCCACGGTTTTTTGTATTTTTCAAGTAATTCCTGATATATTTCCTTAAATTCTTCCGGACTTTTTTCCATATCTTCTCTAATTTTTTTCCATTCTTCTTCATACTGACTTCTTTCTCTTTCATATTCCTCTCTTGCAAGATTCAATTCCTCAATATATTTTTTCTGAATTTTTTCATATTCTCTAACTGTTTTTTCATATTCTTTTTCAATTTCTAAATAATCTGGAGAATATTTTTTATAAATTTCTCTTTCAATTTCTGTAAAACCCTCTTCTAAACCCTTGTACACATGATATTCTCTATTTTTAAAATCAGAAACAATCTGTTCAATTTGAGTTTTTTCCGATATCTGATTTTTCAAATTATCAATAAATTCAATGTATCTATTTATTTTTTTCTTACTTTTTTCTGCTTCTTCTGTAAAAAGAATTTCAGGGTATACTTCTTCAAGAGTTTTTATACAGGAAATACATGTATTTTTTATTACTTCCAACAAAGTAATCAAAGAATTTATTAATTCCTTTTCATTTTTCTCATTTTCAATAATTTCTATAAGACGGCTCCTCTGTTCTTCTATATTTTCTTTTGTTTTTATATCAAAGAGGTTCTTTATGTAATTTTTGTAATTTATATATTCCCTGAATGCTTTTCCTGTTGTTTCCCTTATTTCTTTTGTTTTTTCTGGTTTATCCTTAAACTGAATATTCAATTCCTGTAATTTATTATTATTTGCTTCATAAATTGCTTTCAATTTTAAAAGTTTATTTTCATACCTTTTAAACAATCCTTTAGATTTTTTTTCAAATATTTCTTTTTCAAATATTTCTTTTACTACTTTTTCTTTCTGATATAAATTTTTTTCTATCTCTGATAATTTTTCTTTGAATTCTTTAAGTTGTGTTCCTATAGTTTTTTCAATTTCTTCCTGCCTTTTTTTGTATTTTTCTTCTATCTCGTTTACTATATCAATAAAATCTGACTTTATATGTTTCTTTTCTCTTTTCCTTGCCCATAAAATTTTAACCGTTTCTTCTCTTGCAATAATTTCCGGGTTTCCTCCAAGAATAATATCAACTCCCCTACCTGCCATCTGAGTTGCAATAGTTATTGCTTTTGGTTTTCCTGCCTGTGCTATAATTGCTGCTTCTGCTTCGTGGTTTTTACCGTGTAATACTTTGTGAGGAATGTTTTTTCTATCAAGCATTTTACTTAACTTTTCTGCTTTTTCTATAGATATTGTCCCAACAAGAACTGGTCTTCCTATTTTATAAAGTTCTTCTATTTCCTTCAATATTGCATTGAACTTCTCTTTTTCTGTTGAATAAATTTCATCATCATATTCTTTTCTGTTTAATGGTTTATTTGTTGGTATTACCACCACATCAAGTTTATAAATCTCTTTAAATTCAAGTGCTTCTGTTATTGCTGTTCCTGTCATTCCTGCGATTTTTTTATAAAGTTTAAAATAATTCTGAAAAGAAATTGTTGCAAGTGTCTGGTTTTCACTTTCAATTCTAACCCCTTCCTTTGCTTCAATTGCCTGATGAAGTCCATCTGACCATCTTCTTCCTGGCATTAATCTGCCTGTAAATTCATCAACTATAATAACTTCTCCATCTTTAACAACATATTCTTTATCTCTCTTGAAAAAATTGTGTGCTCTTAATGCTTGATTTATATGATGAACAAGTTCTGTATGAGTTCCATCATAAAGATTTCCTATATTTAAAAGTTTTTCACATTTTTTAATCCCATCTTCTGTTAAAGTTGCGGTCTGATTTTCTTCATCAACTACAAAATCTTTATCCTTTGTCAATTTCCTTACAAGTCGGTCAACTTCATAATACAAAGTGGGACTCTCTTCACTTGGACCGGATATTATTAAAGGAGTTCTTGCTTCATCTATTAAAATAGAGTCAACTTCGTCTATTATCGCATAATTTAATTTTCTCTGTACCTGGTCTTCTTTTCTTACCGCCATATTGTCTCTTAAATAGTCAAACCCAAATTCACTGCCTGTCCCATATGTTATATCACAAAGGTATGCTTCTTTTCTACTAACAGGTTTTAAATATAAAAATCTTGAATCAGGAGGAAGGTGTGTTGGGTCAAATTTGTAAGCAACTGAAGAATATCTATCTTTGGTTTCTCTATATGAAACAATACATCCAACAGAAAGACCTAAATAATGATAAATTGGACCCATCCACTGAGTATCTCTTTTAGCAAGATAATCATTTACAGTTACAAGATGACAGCCCTTCCCTTCAAGAGCATTCAAAAATAAAGGTAAAGTTGCAACCAGTGTTTTTCCTTCTCCTGTAGCCATTTCTGCAATTTTTCCTGAATGCAAAACTATCCCTCCTAATATCTGAACATCAAAATGCCTCATATTTAAAGTCCTTCTTGCAGATTCCCTTACAAGCGCAAATGCATCTACTATAAAATTATCAAGTGGTTCTCCTTCTGAAATGAGTTTTCTTATCTCTTCTGTCTTTTCTATCATCTTTTCTCTTGTTAAATTTTTTATTTCTTCTTCTTTTTCATTTATTTTTTTTAAAAGTTCTATTAAATTTTCAAGAAAAAGAACTTTTTCTCTGTTTAAAAAATTACTCAAAAACATTTTTGTTCCGGGATTTAAGTTTTTTAATCTGGATAGTAAATCTTCATAATAATTCATGGTTTACCTCTCTTATGGATGGAAATTTCAGCAATTTTTAAAATTAAAATTTATTCCTCTTCCCACCCAAAAATTTTCAGATAGAAATCAGAAAATTTTCCCAACATTTTATCTGTTTTGTAATTGCCGGGGGGCAGAATCGAACTGCCCACGCCAGCCTTTTCAGGGCTGCGCTCTACCACTGAGCTACCCCGGCTCTGATAGTGAATAAAATACCCTTTTATGAATTTTTTGTCAAGTTTAAAATTTTGCTTTAAAATTAAAAAAAATGACAAAAAGAGAATTGAATATAAAAATTTTTGAAGGGAAAGCAAATAAAGTTTTATGGCAACCCAGACTTGAAACCTGGATATATTATCACAGAAAAAATAATTCTTTGCCTGATAGTTTTAAAGACCTTTCTGACTTTCAAATTTATGACCAACTTGGTTGTTCTGTCAGATATGGTGCTTCAAGTGGTCTTTTTGAATATAATGAGGAACCTGTTGAATTTTTTGAAAGAATTTTAGATGAAAACCATACAGAAAGTGTAGTAAGAACAAAATGGGGTGATTTAAGGACTGTTTATCAGATTGTCAGAGAAAATGAAAATAAAAGAATAGTAAAATTTCCTTGTGAAAATATTAAAGAACTGAAGATTTTAACACATTTAATAAGAAATAAAAGATATATTTTTGTTAAAGAAATTTTTGATGAAAGAGATAAAAGAATGGGAAACAGGGGAGCACCTACAATTTTTCTTTCAAGTTCTGGTTTTACTGATTTAATTAAATTTTATGCAGGACTTTTGAATACATATTATCTCCTTAAAGATTATCCACAAGAAGTAGAGGAATACCTATCCGCATGCGATGAAAGAGACGAAAGGATGATAAAAGAAGTTTTAAAATCTGATTGTAGAATTTTTAATCTTGGAGACCACGCAACAAATGAATTTACACCCCCTCCAATTTTAGAAAAATATCTCTTACCAAGATGGCAGAAAATAGGAAAAATTATGAAGAAAAATAATAGATTTGTTCATAGCCACTGGGATGGTAACTCAAAATTAATATTAAAGTATATAAAAATTTCAGAACTATCTGGAATAGAAGCATTAACTCCTTTCCCTCAATGTGATATGACACTTGATGAAATAAAAGAGGCGGTTGGAAATGATTTTGTTGTTCTGGATTTAATTCCAGCAATTTTCTTTCTTCCCCAGTATTCAACTGATTTTGTTGTTGACTTTACAAAAAGAGTAATAGATATGTTTTTCCCGAAATTGATACTCGGAGTGTCAGACGAATTACCCCCTTTTGGAGAAATAAAAAAAATAGAAAAAATTTCTGAATATATTTATAAAGAATTTGGAAGTATAAAATGATAAAAATTGCTCTTTTAGGTTATTCAGGAAGCGGGAAGACATATATATTTAAAGAACTGACAGGCAAAGAAAGCGAGATTTTTGACCCGTTTAAACCGAATATTGGGATTGGTATTTACAAAGATGAGCGACTTGAAAAGATAAAAGAAATTGTAAAGCCAAAAAAAGTTGTCTATCCTGAATTTGAGATATATGATTTTAAAGGTTTTCCAGAAGGAGAAGGATTTCCTTCTAATTATTTTAAAAACTTTTTTGAAGCAGATATTATTCTTTTAATTGTAAAAAATTTCGCAGAGGAAGCAAATCCAGAGGAAGAAATGGAATCACTGGTTATGGAACTTATTTATCATGATATAGAAAGGGTTGAAAGTATAATAGAAGGTAGGAAAAAAGAAAAAACTAATACTGAAATCTGGGAAAAATGTCTTGATTTTTTAAAATCGGAAAAATTTTTGAAGGATATGGAAATAGATAAAAAACAATTACTTGGAGCAGAACTTATAACATTGAAAGAGTTTTTAATTTTATCAAATGGTAATAGAAAAGAAATAAAAACAGACCTTCCAGTTATTTATGAAATAAAGGATATCTATAAGAAAGTAATAGAAAAACTTGGAATGATAACTTTTTATACAATAAAAGGAGATATTGCACAGGCATGGATTATTCCAGAGAACTTAAATGCAAAACAGGCAGGAGGGAAGATTCATAAAGATATTGAGAAAGGTTTTGTAAAGGCAGTATCTTTAAGTTTTAATGAGTTTGTTGAAATAACTGACTGGCATAAGGCAAAAAATATGGGGATTTTAAAACTTCTTGGACCAAATTCACATATAGAAGACGGAGACATAATAGAATTTTACTTTACCAAATGAAAAATTTAGTTTTTAAAACATATTTTTTATAGAAAGAGTTAAAAGTTTTATTGCATTTTTGACATCATCTTGGGAAACTATTTCTCCAGAAGTATGCATATATCTAAGGGGAATTCTCAATAAAGCAGTGGCAATGCCTCCCTGTATTATCTGAATTACACTCGCATCTGTTGGTGTTGGACCGGCAGCAGCATCTATCTGATATGGAATTTTTTCCTTTTTTGCTGTTTCAATAAGAAACTCTCCAAGAGTAGGGGTTATATTTGGACCTATCTGTAATACAGGCCCTTTGCCCAATCTTATATCACCCATAATTCTTTTTTCTGTATCAGGATAATCAGAACATTCCATTACTTCAACAACTATAGCAATATCTGGTTTTATCTTAAAAGAAGCCATCCATGCTCCTCTTGAACCGATTTCTTCCTGAACAGTTGAAACTCCATATACTGAAGATTTTATTTTTTCCTTACTCAATAATCTCATTGTCTCTGCGATAACAAAAACTCCTATTTTATCATCAAATCCTTTTGCCATTATGTTTTTCCCTTCAAGCAATTCTGTAAAAGAAGAAGAAAAGGCGATTGGATCGCCTATGCTGACAAATTTTTCTGCTTCTTCTTTATTTTTTGCACCTATGTCTATCCAGAAACTGTTTATTTTTAAATCTTCTGCTTTATCTATCTTTTTTTTGCAAATTACACCTTTAACACATCTTTTTTTATTCAAAATTATGACTTTCTGTCCGTGAAGTGAGTGTATATAAGGCGCTCCTATTGTTTGAAAAAAAATGAAACCTTCTTCTGATATATATTTAACCTGAAAACCAACCTCGTCGCAGTGAGCACCCAGCATAATTTTGGGAATTCCGGAAGGATTTTTAATGGCGATTAAATTTCCATGGATATCAATTTCTATTCTGTCTATAAAATTTTTCAGATAATCTTTAACAAGATTCTGAACAATTCTTTCAAAACCAGAGGGACTTGGAGTTTCAACAAGTCTTTTTAAAAATTCCTTTGCTTTACTTTCCATTTATTTTTTCCTGCCATTACATATTTTAAAACAATTTTCTACAATTGTGCAATAACCTGGTTCTTGAATTCTATCTGACTTTTTTAATGCTTCACATACAAATTCAGGAGTTATTTTTTCGGGTAGTTTAAAATTATTTTTAGAACCAATATATTTTGGCCCCTCGTCAGCAATAAGAGCATATCTCTTGGCACAATCACATCTAAGAATATTTAATTTTCCCCATTCAAATACTTTTCCATCAATTTTTATAAAGTTTTTATCTTTTTCTGAAATTGCAGATACAGGACAGGCATTTACACACTCATAACATTTTTTACAAAGAGAAGGTCCTTTATAGACAGAGTCAGGGATTAATTCAGCATCAGTAATAATGCAGGCAAATCTTTGTCTTGGTCCAAATTGAGGAGTTAAAACAATTCCATTCCATCCAATTTCTCCAAGACCAGAAGCAATTGCTGCAAATCGTGATGAATATAAATCAGGTATTTCACCATATATTTTTGAAGAAATGTCAAATATATCAATAACTGGTATGCACTGATATCCAAAGGAAGAAAGTTCTCTTGTAATTTTTTTCAGTATTGTAAAAATTTGATTTATTGATTCCATATGAGTTGTATACATATAGTGGCCTGCTTTATATCCCGGAGGAGAACCAGCGAGTTCAATACTTTTTTCTATGAGATGTAAACCAATAACAATAATAGACCTTGCAGATTTCAAATAATCAGAAGGTTTTCTGGGGATAAGTTTAACTTCCTTTACAACTGGATTAAAAGGGGCATGCATGAGATCTTTTATTATTTTTCCATCGCATACCCAACCTTTATTCTCCACGATAAAATATTTTTCATTTTCATATATATTCTTTAATTGTTCTGCTATTTCATCAAGTTTTTCCACGCATGTTATACCGACAAGGTCAGCACCATTTTTTAGAGAAAAAGTTTTAATATATTCAGTAAGGGAAGAGGTGGAAAGTGTTTTCTTTTTTTCTCTCTTTTTTGTTGACTTGAAAGAATTTTTGTTAAAAGGTGCTTGGGTAATTATGGTTCTTAAGATTTTATTTTTTTCAGAAAAAGTAATCCCTTTACTATAATAAGTAAGATTACAAATTTTCATACATTTTTCATCATCAATTCCACTTTTTATCAAAGAAGAAAATCCATATTTTTCCTGTATATGTTTTGCAATTAGAAGTTCGGCAACTTCTGCAGTAAACCATGTGTTTAAAGAACAATTTTCAGGATATGAAAAACCCAAAATCAGAGCACTTTTTGCATCCGGAAGAAATTGGTTTAAATTTATACCACTTTCTTTAAATTCTTCAATTGAAGCCGCTCCTATTATATCCACATCCAGTTTTAAAGCAAGTTTCTTAATTTCTTTTATAAGTTTTTTAACATTTTCTTCAGAAAAATCGGGTTCTTTATCTCTTTTTCTCCTTGGAGATTTGCAGTAATTCCTGTCAAAATATCTTCTCTTAGGAGGAACACAGTATTTAAGACACATTCCCATTTTCCATCCATAAAATACTTCTGGTTTTTCTTTAATCCCCCTGTCAATTGTTTCAAGAATAAAATTTTCGTCTATCTTTTCGGGTTTAGGTATAAAAACATCAAGTTGAAAATTCTCTCCAATTGCGCATCGCCATAAATTTCTGTAAGGGAAAGAAAATTTTTTGTCTTCAATTTCTATTGTCGCAATTCTTATAACTTCTTTATCAAATGACTCGGTAGGACAGTTTTTAGCACAGAGAAGGCATTTATCACATAATGGTTCTCCGTTATATAGAGGGTCTGGTTCAAGTTCTGCTTCTGTAATAATGGATATAAATCTCTGTCTTGGTCCAAATTGGGGAGTTAAACATAGATTGTTCCACCCAATTTCTCCAAGGCCTGCACATACAGCTGCATAATAATGACACATATCTGCCATCCATCCTCTTTCTGCTCCTTCCTGTGGTCTGTAATTCCAGAGCATTGTATGAATAATAGGTATTGTAGAGAATCCCATATCTTGCAGAAATTTTGCAATTTTAAAACCAAGGGATTGTAGAAAAACAGAAGCATTCATTTCTGAATATCCTGGACCTGGGAAACGAGGGTCTTTTTCTGCTGCAAGTTCTGTATTTGCATCAAGAAAGTGTACACCTGCAACTATAACAGATTTTGATTCTGGCATAATACCTTTTGGGCTGTGCTTAATTGGTGCCTTTTCCCATCTGCTAACAGGAGCAATTCCAACGAGATCTGCTCCGTTATCCAAAACAAATTTTTTAACTTTTCGTGTTAACTGGTATTTTGTCATTTTTTTATCCAATAAGTTTTATTCTTAAAATCAACAGTTATACTTGTACCATCAGAAAATTCTGTTTGCTGAATATTTCCGTTAGAATCAAGAATTTTAAAATTGACCATTTCTTCAAAACATATTTTTTCAGAAAGTTCTACCATTGGTATAAGGTTTCTCACAAATTTTATATCTTCTTTGCCATAAGGAGCAGAATTACATTCAAGAGATTTTGTACGAATAGAAGGAATTCCTCCCCATAAAATACCCCATAAGAATGAATCAGTGTCTTTTTCACCGGATATCCAAGCTGGGATTACTATACAGTCATGCCAGACAAGAGAATAAAGAGGAACAGGGATTCCAAGGGGTCCTTTTAATTTTTCTCTAAGGTCAAATGGACATATTCCAGGCTGAACAGTATGGCAGAAGTCAAGTACAGGTATTGACCAGTCTGCTCCACCTTCAGAGGAAGTTACCCATCCAAAATTTTGACATAATGCAAATATTTCAGACCAGTATTTTATAGTATCTTTGCGGGAAGAAAGATGTTTTTGGTCATAACATTCTCTTAAATGACTATATGTAAAACAATCAAGATATGTTCCTGATGGATTAATCTTTTTTTTCACCTCCATTAGATTTCTTTTTGCAAATTTCATTGTTTTTTTAGGACATAGCCATCTCTGTCTTCCTCCAAGCCATTCGTTATTCTCGGGTCTTACCCCGCTTAAATCAAGAACTGTATATTCAGGACCAAAGGCACTACTATCTGCATAAACATCAACATAATTATCATGTAATAAAAATATATGACCCATTGATTGTATTTCATCTGCCATTTTTTTTAGTCCGTTCCATCCACCAAGTTTTGGGTCAGGAGGTAAAATATCAGGATGACAACAATCATATCCTTTTATTCCCCATCCATCAATATGAACAACTGCTTTTTTAATTGGAACATCTTTTGCAAGCATTTTGAATCTTTTTAATCCTTCTGCAAAAGTCATTCTTCTCCATACATCTTTTTTTCTGAAATTGCCAAACCAGGACTCATGCCATATACTAACAATAATTGAACCCTTAAGTTTTTCTACATTTTTTCTTTCTTTTGCTTTTTCTTTTAAAATCCCCTTAATTCCTCTTTTTTCTGCAAATTTTCTGTAAGTTTTTGCAAGTAAAACAACATCACATTTTTTAAAAAATTTATAATTTATTTTTCTCGGATATGAAAAATTTCCAAGAGATGCCTGCCAGTATGGATGAGCAGTGTGACCATAACCATTTTCAGTTATTAATCTTATCCCCATATCCTCAGGGGTTTCTGGTAAAGCAATAAGTCCAGTTCCTTTTTCTGTTATCTGTCCCCACCAAGGCATCACAAAACTCATTCCTGCATAAACAGGAAACGTATGGTCTAATTCGCAAGGGAATTTTTTATCAAGAAGACATCCATGCCCATAAGGAAGAACAAGGAATCCGTTTACTTTTTCAGGAAATAAAAAACCTCTCGGATAGTAACTGTCTATTAAGGAAACTTCACCTCTTCCATTTTTTGTCCCAACTATGATTGAGAGGGTATCTTCCATAAGTTTAAAAATTAAAAAAACAGCAAAGTCAATTGGTCCCCATATATTTGCTCTATAAGGAAACCTTGTTAACCATACCTCAATAAAATTGGTATTTTCTTTCCATTCAACACTTCCTGCAGAACTGAAAGGAAGACCTATCCACGGACCTGAATGACCTTTTATCCCTATATCTCCAGGACCATTTTTTTGCATTAGCCATTTTATACCTGTTCTTAAATCAAAAACAGATAAATAGAAATCCTTTTTATCTATTTCAATTTTAAGAATATCATTTTTTAAAACAATTTTTTCCTCTTTCATTTTTCAGGATAGATTTTTACAAGAAGTACTTCTCCTGGGCTTATCTTTATTCCAAAATTCTTAAAACTATAACCCTTAATAATATTTTTGTTCCCAAAAGTTCCTTTCATTGTACCTTCTCTTAATTCGTCTGTTAAACTGCTGTAAATCAAAATTCTGTAATTCCCGGAAGCAACAGGTATACCAATTACACATGTACTTTCATTTTTATCCCAATTGGCAAGGTACAAAATAAAATTCTTATTATCTATCTTTCTTAAAACATATTCCACTTTATTATCATTGTTGTTAAAGTAATATTTTGTCCCAAGCAGTTTGTAAAATAAATCTCCATAAAATTTTTTGAAAGACCTCTTCATACCTTCTGAAGCAGGGTTTATATCTATAAATTTCACGTTTGGATTATTAAGGAGTTCTTTTAAAAGAGGTTCTGAATATGGTTCTCCATATTCATTGGTTGGTGCAAGTTGGTTGAATATAACAAGTTTAGTTCCTGATTCAACTGCTTTTTTGATATTTTCATATGCTTTTTTTGACATTGAATAACTAAATGGCAGAATAAGGAGTTTATATTTACTCAAATCTCCTAAAGTTTCTTCTCTTTCTGTATATTTAACATCATACTGAATTCCGTTTTCTATTAAAACCGATTCAATTGCACGATTTGAATACATTCCCCTGAATCTTTCAAAATTAAGTGTCCTTTCCATTTCATCTGTTGTTTCTGTCTGGACAGTTCCAAGTTTTTCTTCCATATAAAGTATGGTTGACCTTTTTGATTCTGGTTCAACAGTTCCCATTGCGCTTTGAGCTTTTACCTGCCACCAGTCCTCAGAAGCACGGGAAATAAGAAGACATGTCTCTGCCACACTTTTGCTTTCAGTAATTCCCCACTCTTCAAGTAATCTTACCATCTTTATACCATTTTTTATCCTTTCCCACCAACCATTTCCTTCCACATAATTCAAACGGTAAAGGTCTATTCTCGTTGCTCCATTCATAATGAAAGGAATAAGGTATCCATAGAACAAAATTTCATTACTTTTGTCTGCTTTTAGGTGTTTAAAACCGAGCGACTGGATACTTGCAGAAAGATTTGCATCAGGATAAGCAGCAGACATTCTTCTTGCAAGTGCTGTATATCCACCATAATTTAACGGAACATGTGCATAAAGTTGAATATGTGTAAAACTTTTTCCTCTGCCAATGATATCAAATGCTATTCCATGTTCAAGTCCTAAATTTGAATATAAAGAAGATGCAGGATTTGCACTACTTATTAAATTCAGATTAGGATTCAGTTTTTTAAGTTTATCAGCCACTTCGTTAAACAGTTCTGCAATCTTTTCATATTCAAAAAGTTTCCATTTCCTGTAATGTTCATTATCTATCATTTTTCTCGGGTCAGGTCCAAAATCTCTTTTAATTCCTCCTCCTTTCCCAACTTTTGGCAAACTTTCATATCCATATCTTTTCTTAAATTCTCTTTCGCATGAAGGACATCTTACAGTTTCAAGATTATGTCCTTTAAAGTAATATTCATCAGGCATAACATAAACTTCATCTATTCCTCTTTCAACAACCTCTTTAAGTAGACCAAACCATTTTGTTTTGAAGTCATCATCACATATTACACAAGGATATCTATTTGGTTCATATCCTTCGTATAACCCTTTACTTGCTACTAAATCACTTTGTTCATAAGGATAATCCCATCTTCTATCAGGCATTGGTAACATCTTTTCTGCTGGTTGAATAGGAGAAATCCATGCATGAAGGAAAATTGCAGATGTAAGATTATTTTTATGGAGTGCATCTATAAATCCTTTAAGAGTATCCTTTCCATAATTTGGAGCAAGTTGACTTTTCCAAGGCATTTTATTATTACAGCAGTAAGTTTCAAGAAAGATTCTTACTCCCTGAGCATCTATTTCCCGTAATTTTTTAAGCATCGTTTGGAATCCATTACTTTTTTCAATTTCCTCTGTACTTTCCTGCATTTTATCACCAGGAATAATTCCTGCCATCCAGAGGTCTATGCATGGAATAAATTTTATATTCTTTTTGTTTAACTCTGGAAACTGAATTTTATTTCCTTTATTGAGTATTGCTTTACTTTTTTCCTCTCTCTTTTTTTCAGGAGTTATTTTTTCTTTTGTATAAATTTCAATCTCTTTAAATGTTGGATATGGAGTACGGTATCCTGCTTTTCCACTTAAAGCAATTAGTTTTAAGCCAAAAACTTTTTTATTGACAGGAATTATTATCCATTCATCAGGTTTTTCTACTTTTACTTTTCCAACTTCAATATTAAACAGTAATTTACCGTCTGTATCACACATTAGAGAAAAAGTATCTGCGCCACTCTGCATAAACTTTACATAACTTACATTCACAGGAGAAGGGAATTGCCATTCAATCCATCCCCCTATCTCAGGTCCTCCAAGATATTCAGAAACAGTTTTTGTATCAGAATCTGTAAGGTTGTCTATTTTAAGCATATAAGGAGCAGTCTTTACTTCTACCCAGTTGTACCAGTCAAGTTTATAATCCCTTTCTGCCTTTAAAGAAAAACAAGTTAAAATTAATAAAACACAAGCAAATTCAATTATTTTTTTCATCTTTACTCCCTTTTTATTTTACATAAAGGACTTTTACATCCCATTTATCTAAAGCAATTCGTATTTTTTTCAAATCCATTCCTTTTAATAACTCTTTATTTCCAATTTTTACTCTTTTAGTTCCATTTAAATCTCTCTGTAAAATTTCATAATTTTTTGTTTGAGGAAGTTTTAGAAGTCCAAAATCTACTTCAACAGGTTTATCCGTCCAGTTTATGAAAGTTAAAATGTATTCTTTATTTTTATTTTCAAGAATACCAAATTCAACATCCTCTCCATAAGAATTAAAATAAAATGTTTTTTCTCTTCCAAGTGTTTCATCTATTTTTTGGCCCAAAGATTTTATAAAGTCAGGATGATGTCCTATTTTTGGTATGTCTTCATTTATAAATAAGACCTTTTTTTCTTTAATTAAATCCTCAAAAAGCCCTTTTTCATATAAATTCCCCCACTCATCAGTTTCACCAGTTCTGTCAAATAAAATCACTCCAACTCCTTTTTCCATAAATTCTTTAATTAAATTGAATGTTTCTTTACTTATACTGTAAGGGAAGGGAAGAATGAAAAGTTTATAACCGTCAAGTTTTTTCCTTAAATTTTCAACTGGATGGTCAAGATAATATACATCAAAAGGATACCCATTTCTCAATAGAAATTCCATTACATATTTAAGATATATATAGCCCCTTATTTGGTCCATCGGGTCCCCTTTTTCATTATATCTCTGTTTTACCTGCCACCAGTCCTCGGATGTTCTTGACCTTAAAATTGCTATATATTTTGGAGTTTTTGCTTCCTTTGCTCCCCAACTACTCATAGTTTCAATAATGGAATATCCTTCCTTAACATATTTATCATAATTACCAAAAAAAATAAGATTATATCTCCAGAATAAAGTCATTCTCGCTCCATTTAATACAGAACTTATAGGAGATGCCCTCATATAGACTGGAGGGAAGTGGAGATAAAATCCTGGATGAACATTAAGAGTATCATCTCTCCACGACCATGAGCAGTTGTGTAAAGAAACAACTCCACCATTTTCATTTGCTCCTACTCCTATTTTTGCAGATAAAACAGTCACATAATGACCAAGTGATTGAAATGTAAGATATGAATTACCTCTTGCAAAATCTATTCTGGCTTTATTTCCTACAATATCTTCTGCTATTCCAACATCAATACGACTGTTCCATAATGTTCCAAGGGTAAAATGAACAGGCGATTTTGTATAAACACTAGGTCTTATTTTTTTTGCTTCGTTTGCAGCATCAGCAAGATAATTTGCAAATTCTTCATATCCAAAAACAATCCATTTACGAAATGCTTCTGTATCCTGCGGTTCTTCTGGTAATTCACATTTATATTTTTCTTTAAAAATACTTTTTGTTACTTCATTCACTCCTTTTAAATTTAAAATAGTTCTGTAAGGCATCTGCTCGTCAAAACCAATACCAACACCATCAACTCCTGAAAGAACCTGTTCTCTAACTATACCATTTAAATATTCTCTACTATGTCTTGAAATATAGGGTGCAGGTTTGTCTCTTGTTGGGGTCTTGGGAAATTCTTCCAGTTTTTTTGGATATGCAACCCTTCTCATTGTGAAGAGTTTTAGACCCTCTTTATGAAATGCTTCAACAACTTCTTCAAGAAAATTTTCTTTTGCACTGTGTCTATCATATTCGCTTGGCCAGAGAACTGGATGTTCATATGTTCCAGGCCCAACCTGCTCCCATGTTGTTGGTGGCCACATATTAAGAATATTCCCTTTATAATTTTTCACTCCTTCAACAAAATCTCTGAACCCTTTATATTCATTCAGAGAAGGTCTTTTATCTTTATCCATCTTTATCCATTGGGGTAAATTAAACATCCATGGTTCAATATGAAAACCTGTAAAAATCCTTTCTTTTTCAGAAGGAGCAGGAACATTTATCTCCTCCCCATCTTCAACAATAGGGACTCCTTTTTCTTTTTCATATTCAAAATCTTTTTTTAATTTATCATAATCTTTTTTATCGCTTATAAGTATCTGAAAATCATAAATATTATTTTTCCCTGAAAAATCAACATACATTATTCCATAAGTTTCAACAGGAGGGACAAAATTATTATGCAAAAAAGACCTTGATACCCATGTTCCTCCCGGATTTTCTACTTTCCCCTCAATATCTATTCTTAAAAGCGTTTCACAATTTCCATCTCCATCTTTATCAGCAAGAATTGCCCATGGACCTGATGCTACACACCATGAAATTCTTGAAATTTTTTGTTTTTCTTTAAACTGAAACTGGTATCTTGAAAATTTTGCTGGAGTTCCTGTTTCAGGTAAAGTTAAAGTTCTTAAGTCAGGGTCATTATCTATAAGGTTTTTAACTATTGTTGTATAAGGAATTGTTGTTATATTTGCAAAAGGTGCTATATTAAAAAGTTCTTTTGAAGAAATATCAGGTCCAACATAATTGTGAATAATCCTTACTTTTCCAGGAGTAGGTTCAGGTATTTTAGCAGGGACTATTTCAGGAAACATCTCTTTTGTGAGAGTTCCTTTTAATTTAAGTCCAATATCAAAGATTCTGTATTTCCCATATGTCTGGTCTCTTACCACTCCCAAATATATTTCTCCTCCATCTTTCATTTCTATTTTCCCATTTTCAAGTTTCAGCATTCCTTTTACTTCAAGAGGTTTTTCTTTAATTATTAGAATTCCTTCTGGTTTGTTTATTATTAAATTTGGGAATGTTGCGTCATAGTAATGTGCTTTTTCAACACCGCCTGATTGAATTATTGCGTTTGAGTTTGAGGTAAATATTATTTTTGCATTTTTTCCTGATTGTAGAACAGGAGTAACAGGAGAGGGTTTTTCCGGAAATGGAGAAAAATACCAACTTCCACCAACTGTTATTGCGTTTTCTCCCATATTTAAAGTTCCTGTTTTAAAATCAATATCTCCGTTTACCTTCAAATTCTCTTTTAAATTGACAGAATATGCATAATTTCCAGTATCAATTTTTAAATTCTGAATTTCAAAATCTCCTTGCAATAAATCTGCATTATAACATCCTGTTGAAAAATTTAAATCTGTCTTGCCCTGAATTTTCCCTTTATTTATCAATCCACGAGTGTATGCACTTTCAGACCCAGCACCACCAAATTGTATTTTTTCAGTATTATTAAGCAAAAGAGCATTTTTTTCTTCAATATATAAACCAGCACATGATAAATTTCCTGTTAATTTTACAATTCCTTCTTTTTTTTCTATTTTTATAGGAGGTAAAATTCCTCCTTCTTTTAAAATATTTATTTCCTGCAATCCATCCTTATTAAAAATTATCCAGCCATTTCCGTTTCCATTCCCAATAGAAGAATCATTGCTTACAATATTTCCATAAAGAAAAACATCCCCTTCAAG
Source organism: bacterium (assembly GCA_035371905.1). NCBI lineage: Bacteria > bacterium. The sequence goes on from DAORXQ010000005.1 coordinate 21,744, forward strand.
GGTCATACCTGCAGTTCTTGGTGACTTCCCTTCAAAAATAATATCTCCATATATATAAACAGAAGCATTTTTATTCACATATAATGAGTGTCCCTGTAAAACCAAATTTCCTTTAATTACTAATTTATCCACTGCTGTTACTCTGTATGAATAAGAACCAGGAGAAATGGTTATTGAAGAAAAATTTGCACCCCCTGCTTTAAGTAATGCATCAAATGAATATGTACCAAAAACAAGGGAAGGATAGCCTTTAACTTCTCCTTCATTAATGAACCCCCCTCTTCCAACAGTCAAAATAGAACCATTCTTTTCAGCATTAATTATTCCCTTATTTACAATCCCCTTTTTATTGTTTACTCCAAGATTTACAAGTGTGATATTATAACCATTCAGTTGAATTGAAGCACCTTTTTCTATTGTAAGAGTTCCGTCTATAAATACATCTGAAGTAAGTTTAGGGTAATTAAGTTTTCCGGAAGGTATAAGAACATCATTATTATCGTTTTTATCAGGGACTTTTTTCATTGACCAGTTTTCCTTATCAAACCAGTCAGAACTTTTTCCTTCCCATAGATTTGTATCAGAAAACAATAAAAAAGAAGAAAAGAGAAAAAACTCTATTATTGTAGATAAAAATATTTTTTTCATTATTTACCTCCAATTTTTGATTTCTCAATATCCTGCCAATTTTTGTCCAAAGTAAGGAACAAGATTTGCAGGATTTTCAAGAAAACCTTTTGGGAATGAACCTGCATTTCCTCCTGCAAATAAAACATTCGTATTATTTCCGTGAAGATACATTATCTGGCTTAAACTATAAACATGGTCGCAAGTCCCTTCAAGAAAAAGAATATGAGTTGTAGGGTCTGGTACATGTCCGAGTTTCTGTCCATTATAAACACGGTTACCATACCCAGAAGGAAATCCTCCTGTTATTCTATTGAAGCAATATATCCTTTTAATTTTAACATTCGTAAAGGGGAAACAACTATATGTTGCATCAGGTGCACCTGAAAGTCCAACAGCAGGACAGACATATAATTCAGGAGTTACTGTTGTTCCTTGTTTCCATCCAACATATGGCAGTAAAAGAGAAAGATGATTGTTATAAGCCCTGCCTGAGTCATCTCCATTCATATAAGGTATACAATCATCATAATCATTTGCATACATACGAACAGCAAGACCGAGTTGTTTTAAATTACTTATACATGCTGCCTGTTGTGCTCTGATTCTCGCCTTTGCCAATTGGGGAAGAATTAAAGTTGCAAGAATAGCCATAATTGCTATTACTACAAGAAGTTCAACAAGTGTAAAGCCATTTCTTTTCATGATTCACCTCCATTAATTAAGGAGCATAAATTAAAGGATTATGCATCCTTCCAACCCATTGAGTTATTCCTTCATAATTCCTTTTCATTGGTAAAATATACTTTATCTCTCCGGAAACCTCTGTTTTTGTAGCAGCAATCCATCTCACAGTCCCATCCATATATAAAACATTAATACCTGCAGTTCCATGATTATTTTCTTCTGTCAGTGTTATTCCTTTTGGGATAGAACCTTCTGCTACTGGCTGGTCTTCTGTTCCTGTTGCACCACCCCAATCCCATCTATCAATAACCCAAAGCGGTCCACCACCTAGATTCCCTGTTCCCTTTGTAGCATCGGGTCTCTGTCTGTCAGCAGCAAGTATAGAATCCGGCTCTGTTCCTGCGTTAATTCCAAGACCAGGGACATATGCATAAGGATTTATACTGTAACTGACTCTCGCCCATGTACTTATATCATATGGTTTTGCATAAGCATAAGAAAGTTGATACTGAGGCGTAAGATATCCGGTTTTTCTGACAGATGAGACATTTCTGTAATCAAGTCGTTGGCTTGGGCAGAGAAAAACCTCTGCAGTTGTCACATATTTAACTCCTCCAAGGTTTCCAGAAGAATCTTTTCCAATCAACTTGTTAAAAGGTCTGTACGTTAAAACATACCAGGAACTTGTTGGTGGACCTTCATAATTCGGAAGCCAGCCACTATAATCTTCTGCATACATTCTAAAAGCAAGACCTATCTGTTTTAAATTATTTAAACAAATAGCTCTTCTTGCTCTCTCTCTTGCCTTACTCAAAGTAGGTAAAAGCATTGCTGCAAGAATCGCTATTATCGCAACCACAACAAGTAATTCTATAAGTGTGAAACCGGAAAATTTTCTTTTGTCCATTTTTCTCCTCCTTAAAAATTACCGGTACTTTCAGGTCCTCTTAAATAAATCTGCTGGTCTGGATGAACATAACTACTTCCTGTATTACTTGTGTACCAGTAAGGTTGACTTCCTCCCATTGAATAGTTGATATTCGGTATTTTTTCAGAAGGAATATACCATTTTCCATTTATATAGTAATTTCCACCCTGTGACACAGATTTTGTCCATCCAGTTGGACCAAGCCACTGAAAAGCAGGTATCCATTGAACATCTCCATTTATGTAAAGAACATTTATTCCATAAGTTTTGTGATTGCAAAGTTCCACAAGTTGAAATCTGTATTCCCAATAAGAACCAAATCCTCTATACCATTCAAAAGAGCCATTATCATCTACATACTTTTTATCAGACATAATTGCCCAGTTGTTTGAAGACAGGGTATCTGTTTTTCCTGTTCCTATTTCTATTGCCCCAGCAGGAACTTTAAGTTTTTTAGTGTTTAAATTTGGTGCATATGCATATGAGCAGTAAGGATATACAAGATATCCTGTTTTTGAAACTTTATCCCTTGAAGCAGGACATATAAACAATTCAGGATTTGTTACATATCTTGGTCCTGTAGGTGGTCCTGATGGAGGAGAAGTGCCAGCAGGTCCTGAAACATAAATACCAAGAAGTAACATCATTGAACGGGATGTCCTTATTCTATTATACTGATTTTCTAATGCTATGGGAAAATAACCATCATAATCATTTGCATAAAGGGAAAGAGCAATATACAATTGTTTTAAATTTGACATGCATACAGCCCTCTGCGCCTTTTCTTTTGCCTTTTCTAATGCAGGTAATATTAATGCTGCCAGAATAGAAATAATAGCAACTACAACCAGCAGTTCTATCAAAGTAAATCCCATTTTTTTCTTCATTTTTCTCACCTCCTTATTCTATTATTGGTTCTAAAAGTATTTCTTTATAAATTGAATTTATCCCTTTTTTCTTTTCTTTTATCCTTTCAAGTAGTATTTTTGCAGATATCTTTCCTATTTCATATCTTGGCTGTTTTATAAGTTTTACATCATAGTCTGTTCCATTTGGAAGAACTGGCTGGTCAAAAGATACAATTTTTATATCATCTTTACTTATATTCATATCTTTCAGTGCCTTGACAATTCCAACAGTTATTGGTTCATTCGCAGAAAAAATACCATCAATTTTTTCTTTTTTCATAATTTCTTTTATTGAATCATAACCAAATTCTTCTGTTGCATATCCATGTTTTATTATTTTTTCATCAGGTTTAAGACCACCTTCTTCCATTGCTTTTCTAAATCCCATAAATCTTCTTTCAGAACTGTAAAGTATCATTAAAGCACTCAGAAATGCAATTTTTTTACAGCCGCGTGAAATCAAATATTTTGTTCCAAGATACGCACCTTTTATATTATTTGTTGCAATAAGGTCTGCTTTAAATTTTTCAAGGGGGGTATCAGCAAATACAAAAGGTATATTCTTTTTTATCAATTCCTCATAATAAGAATTTTGATTAGAAAAATAATTTGCAGAAACTATGAAACCCTCAATGCCTCTTTCTGTAAACATTTCCATATATTCTCTTTCCTTTTCTGGATTATTATCGTAATTCCCAAGAAGTAAATGATAATTTTCTTCTCTTAAGTAATCCTCAGCTCCTCTTACAATTCCAGAAAAAATAGTAAATGTTATACAAGGAACAAGAATAGCAACTCCTTTATTCAATTTTTTTATTTCTTTCTGTCTTTCCTTTATGATTTTTGCTTCATCCCTTTTTTCAGAAGGAATAACAAAAGTCCCTTTACCAGTAATTCTATATATATAACCCTCTGCTTCAAGGATAGAAAGTGCTTTCCTTAATGTAATTCTGCTAACTTTATATTTTTCACAGAGTTGGACTTCGGTAGGAATCCTTTCTCCTGATTTGTATTCCCCCTTTTCTATTTTTTCTCTTAATTCTTTTTCTATTATTAAATAATCAGGCATCCCATTTTTCATACAAAAATATTATACCTTTTTATTTTAATTTGTCAACTTTTTTAAAAAAAAAATAATATATACAAAGCATCATATACAAATTTAATATGTAAAAGTTCTGGCTATTCAATTTTTAATTTGTAAATTTCAGCATAGTTGGTTGAATAGAGGATTTTAAATATATCTGGATTTTCCTCTATCCATTTCCTTTCAATATATTCTTTATCTTTTTTAATTATTATCCAGTCAGTTTTTTCATTTTTAAGTCCTTCAATCCACTTTTTAAAATCTGGGTTTTCTCTATACAAATTTTCTGATGGTTCCTCATACTTTATTCTTTTTCTATATTTGTACACAGGAATTGTTTTGATTGAATTTACTGACTGATAGAATACATTATTCTGAAAATTTTCTCCATAAAATGGATATATAAAAAAACTTCCAACATAAGCAATATTTTTTCCTTCTTTTGAATTTTTCTGTACAAATTCCCATATTTCTCCTTCTTCCTTATAAAAACTCTTCCAGAATTCAAACTTTATTTCTTTGTAAAGAGGCGTTTTTATATCAACCTGAAATATGAGAAATAGAATAAAAAGAAGTAAAAGGGGCACATAAAAAACAGGTTTTTTAATACGATTTATTATAAAAAATGAAATAAAAAGTATTGAAAAGATTATCAAAAACAAAGAAATACAGGAAGATGGAAAAACAGAAAGGAAGAAATACAGAAATACAGCAATGCATAAATATTCCAATTTTTGAAATGGGTAGAAAAGAGAAATAGATAATATTCCATAAACAGGCAAAAGGTGTCTTATTTGAAAGTAGGTAGAAGGGATTAATAAAAAATATAAAAGAATGGAAAGAGGAAATAAAAAGTAAAAAATTAAAATCTCTCTTTTTCTTATTGAGAGTGTAAAAGAAATCAGGAAAAATAAAAGAAGAACAATTTTTAAATTGAAAGAAGGGTCAATATGTAATGAAGAGAAAGCAAGAACAGAAAATAAATTTTTAATTTTTTCAATAATTGAAACCTTTTGATAAATATAAGCACCTCTGAATAAAGTAAAGTTTCCTAAAGTTATATCTGCAGGATAAACAGGATTACCTGTTAATAGAAGATTACGCCAGTAAGAAAAGAGACCAAAAAATAAAAGATAAAAAACAGAAAAATACAAAAGTTTAGAGAATTTACCAGATTTTTTTTGAAAAAGAAAGGGTAAAAGTAAAAGTGCAAAAAGTAAAGATAACGTTTTTATTGATAAAAGTAAAGAAAGGGATAAAAGTCCAGGAAATATATATTTTTTTTCTTTTTTGTTAAAAAAATAATAAGTTGTGATGAAAGTAGAAGCCATCATTAAATCAACAAAACACATTGTAGATTCTTTAAAAACAGGTTTTATAAGTGAAAAAGAAATAGCAGAGAGAGTTGAAAGAAAATCAGATAAACCAAATGATTTTGAAATTAAAAAAACAGAGAAACAACCAAGAATTAGAAATGGGAATTGAGTAAATTTAAAAAGGAATTCTTTTTTTGACAGAATGCTAAAAAAGTAAAAAATTTCTCCTCCAATAGGATAATATGTCATTGAAATTTCTGTAAAATAGAGGTTTGGTAAGGAAATTGAATGGGTTTTGTAATAATGAACAGCAAATGGTAAATGATATAGAAGACCATCTGTGGTTAAAGGGGGGAGTATCAAAAGATTAAAAATATAAAGAAGATGTAATGAAACTGTTAAACATAAAAAAATAGAGATTTTAAAAGGTATATTTTTTAAATCAGGCAATTTTATTTTTTTTATTTCTGGAAGAAGAAAAAGAAATATGAGGAAAAGAAAGATTAGAATAAATTGAGGATAAAGAATTTTAAAAAGGCCAAGAATTATTGAAATACCGTAAATCTGAAAGTAGAAAAAAATTAAAAAAATAACAAAAAATTCTATTATACCAGAAACTCCAAAAATTCCTGCAAGCAGAAAACTGTTTAAAATTAAAAAAAATAAATTTGAGAAAAACACTTTTATTTAATTATAACTCCTGCATATCCGACAACCTGTGAATAGTCCTTTGAAGTTTCAGCACTTGTTGTATAATAAACAAGTTGACCTTTTTCAGCACCAAGTTTTTTTGATGCAACAATACTTACTATAACTCCTGAATAACCACACATAGTAACATCCTTTTCCTCTATTCTTCTTATAACTTCATCTTCATCTAAATCACATATCGCCTCAATAACATAATTATCTTTACTTTCAGCAATTTTATGTGGTTCATAATGTGTCATATCAGAACTTGCAATTAGTAAACATTCCTTTTTACTTTCTTTTATAACTTCAGCAATTACCTCTCCTATTTCATACCATGCAGGATTATCAACATATCCCATTAGAGTTATAGGTACAATTTTTACATCTTTCTTTAAAAACTGTAAAAATGGAATCTGGACTTCTATTGAATGTTCTCTTATATGTGCAATTTCATCTTTCTGTAAATATCTACTTTTTTCAACAAGTTTATCTCTCAATTCTTTATCAATTTCAATTTCACCAAGAGGAGTTAGCCATTTATCATGGTCACTTACAGAATATGGTTCTCCATAGCCGGTATGATTCGGCCCTAAAATTATAACACTTTCAGGTATTTCAATTTTTGAGTAGGTTAAACCTGCAGTTTTCCCTGAATAAATATAACCAGCATGTGGAACCATACAGGCAATTACTTTTTCTTTCTGTGTGTTTCTATCAATAAATGTTTCAAGCATTCTTAAAAGATGTGCCTTCCCTGATGGATAAAAATAACCACTAACAACAGGGTCTCTTATTTTTTCCATTATAATTATTTAAACATAAATTTTATCTTTTCGTCAAAATTTTATTTTTCAGTTATACCGAGGCCAAAATAATATAAATTTTTATAAAGGGTGAAATTGTAATCAAACAAAATAAATCCGTCTGTTCCAATTTCTCTACAAATTTCAATCTGATTTACAATATCTTCAGGAGATAAAATATAGGCACCAATTCCCGGATAGAAAGAGATTTTTTTCCTGATTACTTCATTTTGATTTTTTACATAATTTTTGAAAGTATAGTTTGAAATTGTGTAATCCATAGGACAGATAAAATCAAGATATCCTTCTTCAATCCACAATTTCCAGTCCTGTGCAACTGTTTCTTTACAATCAGGATAATTTGAAAAAACCGCTGCTGAAATTTTTATATTTGGTTTTATTTTTCTTGCTTCATTGCTTACTTCTCTTACAAGTTTTGTTATCTGTTCCTGCCTCCATTTTTTGTAAAGTCGCATATATTTTCCGTTTATCACATCATAAGGCCAGTTTTCTATTTTAACATTATATTCCCTTTCAAAATTTTTCTTGCAGTTTTCACAGAAGCAGGAATTTGCATCAGGATACCTTATATAATCAAAATGTATTCCATCAATATCATACTTTTTCACAATTTCAAGCATTGAATCAAATTCAAGTTTAAAATTTAAAGGATTTGAAGGACAGAGCCAAAGAACTTCTTTTCCATTTTTATCAATCTGCAACCTTTTTTCATTTCTTAATTTTTCAATAAATTCTGCCGGTGCATTAAAAAGATTCCAGTTTACCTTCCATATATGACATTCAATACCATATTTTTTACATGCAGAAAGACATTCTTCTATCTGGTCTCCTTTTATTTTAACTTCTTCTGCAACAGGTAAAAATTCGCTTTTATAATATGCAATACCTGCTCTTAACATGTTTGGGAATATAGCATTGAAATTGGCTTCTTTAAGTTTTTTAATACTTTCTTCCCATGCCAATCCTTTAACGCCAAACGGAGAATGGCACCACACACCTCTGTACTCTTTTTCTTTTCCTTTAAAACATCTGAAATATGCCTGTCTTAAATTCTCATCAATTTCGTTTTTCTTTTTAAACAAATCTTCTATATTTAATTTTTTGTAATTTTTTGTGAGTTCTTTGTATTTGCTAATTGTAATATTTAAATAATTTTTTACTTCCCTTTTTTTGTAAAATGATAATTTTATCATTTTTCCTTCAATGAATTTTTTTATTTCTTCTAAATTTTGAAAACCAGATAATTTCCCTGTATTTTTAATTAGAGAATCAAAAATTGCATTTTTATTTTCAGGGAAAAAAAATAAAATCAGAGAAATCAAGAATTGTTCTCCTTCTTCTTTATTAAGTAAGACATGGGAAAAATAAAATCCATTTTCAGATAGAATTGCAGATGGAATACCCGTTGTTTTTCCATCTGCATCAATCCAGTATCCAGCAATTTTTGAATTTTCGCTTATTTTTTCAGGGACCATTACATTCCAGGATGATTGTTTCATTTTTTCTGGTAGACCATTTATTATTTCTGGTAAAAATTCTACGGTATCAAATTCTCCAGGATAACTTTCATATCTGTAAACTGCATTTTCAATACCCAGAATTTTATAGATTTCCTGATTTGATGAATAAAAAACAATTATTTTCCCACCTTTTTCAACAAATTTTATAATATTTTTTATTTCCTCTTCTGAAAAAAATGGATTGTAAGGAAAAATTAAAATTTTAAACTCTTTTTCAATCTCTTTTTTTTCAAATTCACTCTGGTTTACTGTTTTATAATCAATTTCAAATTTATCAAAAATTCCTGCAATATCAGAATAATACTTACTTATTACATCTCTTCTGTGCCCTTTCTCTTTAATTGCACTATCACAGAAAACAATGCCTATTTTTGAATCAGGAATAATTCCTTTTAAACTTCTCAGATAAACACTTGTTTCCTTTAAATCTGTAGTATCTATTTTCCAGAAAGAAATTCTTATCCTTTTTATTTTATCCCATCCAGTTGGATTTCCTTCAATTACAAATTTTGATTTTGGAATAATAATTTTCTGCCAACTGTTATTTTCAATTGGAAATCTGTAACTAAACCATCCACCTTCACTTTCAAAATAAATTGTGCAGTTTGTTGTTAAAGAAGGATTTTCTGATTTAACTTCAATTACAAATTTTTCAAAATTACTTAAATCAAGCAGGACAAATCTATCCCAGTAACTTCTTTTTTCAACTTCAGAAAAATTTAAAACAAATTTTATTACTTTTTTACCTTTTTCTTTTATTAATTCTACTTCTCTACTTCTTTCCTGTGGCAACCATTTTTCCCTTACTTCTGAGATATTCCTGTAATTAAATGTTTCAATATCAATCTCTGAATAAGAAAACCCTTTAATCACATTCAAAAAAAATATTAAAATTCCCAAAAATATCATTTTCATTTTAAAATTTTGTTTATCCAAAAACTATTATATCACACGAAATATCTGTATATAACAAAAGAAGCATGAGGAATAAATTTGTTGGAATTCAAAAATTTATGAAAAAAAGTAAATGAAATTTTAAAAAATAACACCCTGTTTTTTAAGAACTTTTTGTAGTTTTTTTATCTCAATTGATGAGAAACTCTCTATTTTTTCTTTAACAAGTATAGCAGAGGCAGTTCCTGAAATTTCTCCTGTTAATGCACAGGTTGGGATCACTCTTATAATATCCCATGCAGTTGAAGCAGAAATACATCTACCAGCAGTTATTAAATTTTTTGTTTTAACACCATAAAGACAGGAAAAAGGGATATAATAAAGAGGTCCTGGTTTTCTCCAGTCACCGGTTATTCCTACAGCATCAGGAAAAATTTTCCCTTCATCCTCTTCTCTTAATTCAAATTTTCCTTTCAATCTTCTTGTCATGCGGAAAGTAGGAATTACAGGAATGGATAGTAAATAGGCATCTGTCTTACCTTCTTTAATTTTAAAGAAAAGTTCCTTAATTTTTCTCCTTGATTCCAAAACTTGTTCAGTTATATCACTTGCTTTGACTCCTGAAAATGTTTTTATCCCTTCTGGAATATCCTGATTATATCTATCAAAATGCTCAGTAAATGTATATTTTTTTAAGTTTTTCCCATCATAATAAAAAAACCACCCGCACGGGACATTTTTATCAACAGAAACTGTTTCCTCTCCTGCAAAATAACATATATCAGCATCACCTGTTGCATCTATAACAGTTGAACAACTTATTTTTCCAGTCCCTTCCTTATCAAGCACTATAATATCTGTAATTCTATCTTCCTTTTTTATTACATCATAAACTATTGTATCATACTTAATTTCAATTCCCTCTTTTAATACAAATTCTTCAAGGGCAATTATTGAGTAAAAAGGATTAACTTCTGCAAAATATCTTGTTGTTTTTCTTTGTTCTTTTTTATTTTCTGAAAGCCAGTAATCAGGTATTTTTGCATTTCCATCACCACCACATACTCTGATTAATTCTTCGGCAATCCCTTTTATAATTTGATTTCCTTTCCCATCGCAAAAGGGTATATATACATTAACAAGTCCAAGAGTTGCAAGTCCACCAAGACAGCAAGATTTTTCAATAAGACATACTTTAACACCATTTCTTGCTGCAGAAACAGAAGCACTAACTCCAGCAATTCCTCCACCAACAACGACTACATCATATTTGCCTTTTTCCTTTAATTTTTTCATCTTTATTTTCCTTTTTGACTCTATAGGGTAAAAGCCATCTTTCTCTTTTTATAAATTCTCCTCCTTTAAATGTTTGCTCAATTATATTATTTTTTTCAAGGTAATTAAAACAACTTCTCATACAACTTCTTGAACCACATATCCCATAACTTCCACCTTCTCCCCATTTCTGAATAATTGCATGTCCTTCAATTATATAACCTGATGGAAATTCTTTTGTTTTTCTCCATCTTCCAGTTGACAGAGTCCAGCAGAATTTATAAGCAGTTTCCTCTAAAAAGTCCTGTTTTCTTGCATCTATATTCCATCCAGGAAAATCTTTATGTATAAAAGGAGAAACTCTTGAATCACCTCCATGATAACTCAATGTACATTTTCCAAGATGTATATCTGCCCATTCATAAACATAATTTTCAATTTTAATCTGTATTTTTTTGTTTTCCTTTATATGAGGTATTGCTTTTGAAGGACAATCTTTAACACATTCCATACATTTTTTGCATATTGTTCCAGGTTTTATAAGTGGGTCTGGTTCAAGTTCAAGGTCTGTTAAAATTGCATGTAATCTCTGTCTCGGTCCAAATTTTTTACTTAAAAAAACTTTACTCCATCCAATTTCTCCAAGTCCTGCACAAACTGCAGCAATCCTTATAGCAAGATGAACATCAGGAGACACATTTCCTTTTCTTAATGGTTTTACTTCTGGATTTTGTACTTCTGGAACCCCTGGAAAATAGGGGACTGCTTCATAACCAAAATCTTCAATAAAGCAGGCAAGTTGATAAAGTGGTTCAGGAATGAAAAAAGTGTTTAAAAGTCCGTGATAATCAAAGTAAGTATATGAAATCCAGTTTGTTCCCTCTTCTATTCCACGCCATCCACCCCTTACAATTCTTTTTCCAACAACTATTACTGTTTTGCATTCAGGAAATATACTTTTTGGATGCATATGAATAGGTGCATCTTTAAATCTATCAATATTTGCAAAACCAACTAAATCAAGACCAAATTCATAACCCGCTTGTCTTATCATTTCCTTTGTTAATTTTGTCATTTTTCCTCTCCTTCTATAATTTCTCCACTTTTATCTATTTTCCATACAGACCTTTTTCTGAATTTTTCATTAAAAAGGTTTTTTATTTTCCCTTTTTCTTCAAGATGAGAAAGACATGTCCTTGAGCATAAAGCAGCAATTCTATCTGGCTTTGCATTTTCATAAAACATATTCGGGAAAACACCATTTTTACATTTTTTACACTTTTCATAATCAATTTCTGAAATTAACATTTTCTTTCCACATATTTTAATTTCTTTTTCCTTTTCTTTTATTGCTTCAAGAGGACATATCTTAATGCATTCTTTACATAAATCACATACATTTTCTTTCTTTACAGGGTCTGGCTCAATTTCCGCATCTGTAAGTATAATTTGAAATCTCTGTCTTGGACCAAACTCAGGCGTTAAAAATATTCCACAGTATCCAATCTCTCCAAGTCCTGCTCTTACTGATGCATCTTCAATATCAATTAAAACATTTGGTGCTGGCTTCCCTTTTCTTATAGGTATTCCCATAGGAGGAATTTCAGAAGGTATATCAGGTAAAGGAACTGCTTCATAACCATTATCCTCAAGAAATTCACATATTTTAAATGTAGTTAAAGCAAGGATTCTATTATTTAGCCAATGGTATCCATATAAATTATAAAGCCCAAACTGTGTTCCTTCTTCAATTCCTCTCAATGCACCCCTTGTTACCCTTTTCCCAATTACAATTACACTTTTTACTTCAGGAAAAATACTTTCTGGATGATGCTGTTTATCAATACCCTTAAATCTATCAATACCAGCAATTCCAACTAAATCCGCCTTTACTTCTTTCGCATACTCTTTCAATTTATTTTTATCCATTTTAACCCCTTTTTTACCAATTTACTTTCCATGGCTCTTTTCTTCTAAATGGTTTTTCAAATTTATTTTTTAAAATTCCTTTTTTCTCAAGATGTATCATACAACTTATCATACACCTTGCTCCACATATTGCCTGTCCTGTATTATAAAGATTATGGGGTTTTCTATAAAAAGGAGTAATATAATTTGGTTTTATTTTATAACCATAAAGAAGATTATCCATATAGTCAGGCAGAGAACCATCATCTTCTTCTGGTTTTATAGGTTTTCCTCCCCTGAATGCAATATCACATGCTTTACAGTCAAGTTTTCCCCATTCAACTTTCTTTTCAGCAAGAACAACTTTTACTGTTTCATTTCTACTTATGGCATTTCCAGGACATTCCTTAACACATGCCATACATCTATCACATAAAGTACCTGGTTCAATTAAAGGGTCTGGTTCCAAAGGTGCCTCTGTTATAACTATACCTATTCTCTGTCTCGGTCCAAACTCAGGTGTTAATAAAAGTTTGCTGTATCCTATTTCTCCAAGCCCACATAGATATGCAGCAATTCTTAAATGAACCATAACATCAGGATTGGCTTTCCCAGAAGTAACAGGTTTACTGTAATTTGGTTTTAAATTTCCTTCATTATCTATTGCCCTCCAGTCACTCTGATGTCCATAAGGTATTGCTTCATATCCAAAGTCCTCAATAAATTTACTCAAATTTATAACAACAATTGGAATATAAAGATAAGTAAGTCCTCCATAACCCATTGAAGAATAGTTGCTGAAAAAGGTTCCTTCCTCAATTCCCCTTAAACTTCCTCTCATTATTCTGAATCCCATCGCTATTACACTTCTTGCATCAGGCATAATCTGTTTTGGGTCCATTTGAATTGGTGTTCCTTCCCATCTTTCAATGTTTCCAATTCCAACCACATCTGCTCCTAAACTTTTTGCTTTTTCTTTAACCATTTCTGCTGTTAGTTTCATACTTTTACTCCTTTATTACAATTTTTTAACAAGTACTTTTTTGAAAATATCCGAACAATAAAAACATTTTTCACAATTCTTATCACAGGATAAAATTTTTTTAAACCAGTTTTCCGGAAATTTTGAGTTTTCAATAATATATGGGTATAGAATTTTGCTGTGAGATGGTTCAAAAAGGTCAATTAAATTTCCATCATATTTTTCATTATAGTATGCTTCTATTACTTTTTCTGGATAAGGATTTATTCTTGTCGCAAGTTTAACTACATCAAAATATTTCTCATAGTAATGTATATCCTCAGGTCTTATCCAGGAAGATGTAATTAAATATTTCCAGTTTTCTGTATTTCTGTAAAAACTCCAGCAGTTACCGGGTATTTCGTCTGTTATATTTGCCTTTGTGAATACTTCTGCTTCATGAGAAATGACATTATCGTGAAATAACTGAACCGCACAGAAATTTAAACAACCACTGTTTACAAGTATACTCAATTTTTTTCCATTTTTATCACACCATTCTTTCATCTCTTCAATTTTCTCAAAATCCCTGTTATATTCTCTCTGCATAACAAAACTATCAAATAATTCTTTAACCTGTTCCATACCTCTTTTAGTCCCAATCCTCATATTTACACTTGCCCTTATTTCAATTTCTGGAAAATCTTTCTTAATTATATAAGCAACAACAGGAGAAAAGCATGTAACAGAATCAATTCCTATATTTTCACAGAGATAATCAACTATTGAAATAACTGTATTTACATGACTGATTGAAAGAGAACTACCTCCCCAGCAGGAAGCATTTAGAAGTAAATTAAGTTTTATTCCATTCTTTTTTATTTTTTTTATTTCATACTCAAGTTGTTTCTGTGCTTCCCAGTTTATATATCCGCTTTTATCTGCAATAGGTCCCCTTCCACTTGGTAAATTAAGCCATGGAAAGTAAACCTCTTCAATCCTATCTTTGAATTTTTCAACAATATCAGAAAAATTTTCTTCTTCTCTCAATTGATATCCAACCGAATATTTTATTTTTCCCATTCTATATACCATGCCTTTCTTTTTCTAAACGGCTCTTTAAACTTATTTTTTATTTTTCCTTCCTTTTCAAGATGTATCATGCATGCCCTTATACAACCTCTTGCTCCTTCAAGTGCCCTTGAATATATGATGACAGGACATGGTTCTCCAATAAATGGATTATATTTTTTATAAGGTTCTTTTCCCTGAAAACCATTTGTACATTTTTCTATATCAAGTTTTCCCCATTCTATTTCTTTTCCTCCGATTCCCGGTAATTTTAATTTAACAGTTTCTGTCCGACTTATTGCTCCTGCTGAACATTCCTTTACACATAACATACATCTATCACAGATTGGTGGTCCATCGTATATTGGGTCTGGTTCAAGCGGTGCATCTGTTAAAATACAGGCAAATCTTTGTCTTGGCCCAAATTGGGGTGTTAATAAAATTTTGCTATAACCAATTTCTCCAAGACCTGCAAGATATGCAGCAATTCTGAAATGAATGAAAATATCTGGCATCGGTTTTTCTGGAGATACAGGACGGGACCAGTTTTCTTTTATTTTTCCATTGTGATATTCAATTGCTGGCCAGTTATAATAATCATTTGGTATAGGAGTTGCTTCATATCCATTGTCCTCAATAAATCTTGTAAGGTGATACAAAATAAAAGGCATGTAAATCATATTTATACTTCCGTACGCCTGAGAGGAATATGAAAGAAAATAGGTCCCTTCTTCTATACCTCTTAATGCTCCTCTTGGAATTCTCAAAGCAAGAACTATCAATACCTTTGCATCTGGATTTATATATCTTGGGTCCATTTGTTTTGGTGCTCCTTCAAATCTGTTTATATCAGCAATCCCCACTAAATCTGCTCCTAATTTTTTTGCCACCTCTTTCACTTTTTTTGATGTTAACATTTTCCCTCCCTCTCTTTTATTTTTTTACTTTTATTTCATCTTTACCATCTTTTGTACTAACTATAAATTCAGCATCTTTTGGAACTTCATAAGGACCACCTTTAACATAACATGGTGGCTTTTCTTTTAAATTTATCCCTTCCTTTACAAGTTTATCTCTTAAATAATCAACATCAAGTTTTCTTGGAGTTATATTTTCCTTTATTGAAAGAGATGCAGCAGTTCCAGCAGCATGTCCCATAGTTATGCATGTCATAATCAATCTTGTTCCTGATTGTGCTTCAAAATCAGTTGAAATGCATCTTCCTGCAACAAGTAGATTATCTATTTTAACCGGGATAAGACATCTATACGGAATTTCATAATACTCACCCGGTTTTAAATATGCTCTGTATTTACCTTTTGGATTATTCTTAACACAACAAATTCTTCCATCTTCTCTTTCTTTGTCTGTACAATATGCAGGTTCTTTTGGCTCAGATAGATGTGTATGCTTTATATGGGGTAGGTCATCTATTGGATTATGTATATCAAAACCATGTGTATCTCTCGCTATTGCATCCTTAAATTTTCTTGCAAGAACAAGGTCCTCACCTGTCAGTTTATACTCACCTACAATTCTCCTTGACTCTCTCACTCCTAAAATTGATGCTGTATAAGAAAGGTATGCCTTTTCAAATCCAACAACATTTTCCTTATAAAACTCAATTAGTTTCTGTATCTGGTCTCTCTGTTCAATTACTATTCTTGTTAAATCCTCTGCATCTGTTGTTTTACATCTTCTGCTGTGTGCTGTACAGACATATACATCTCCTTTATCTGCTTGTCTATTTGGAAAAGGACCTAAATAACCTTTCTCAACCAGTCGTGGCAGTTTCCCTTCTTTTGCTGCTTCTTCTATTTTCATCTGGACTTTTGAATAGAAATCAGATGAAGAAAATGAATTTAAATCTACATTTGACATAACAAAATCAAGAGAGACCGCCTGATTATATCCTTCCATTAAATCCCATCCAACTTCAACAGGTACTCCTGCAAAATAAGAAACTTCGGCATCTCCTGTACAGTCAATCACCCTCTTTGCTAAAATTGCACTCCTTCCTGAAATATTCTGAATTATAACTCCTTTTATTTCATTATCCTTAACAATTGAATCAATAACATATGTCCAGTATAAAATTTTAACTCCACTTTCTATCGCCATTTTTTCCATTACATATTTTGTTATTTCAGGGTCGCATATCCTTATCTTTTCTCCAATCCCCCCTTTTTCTCTCAATCTTTCTATCAATTCCTTTCCAACTCCTTCAGGATAGCCTGCCATATAACAGACAAGTCCCAGAGTTACAAGACCTCCAAGAGCACCATATTTTTCAACAAGTATTGTTTTTGCTCCATTCCTTGCACTGCTTATAGCAGCACCAAATCCAGCAGAACCACCTCCAACTACAAGAACATCAACTTCATACTTAACATCTACTCTTTCATTAAATTTAACTTCTCCTCTTTCAACCTTTACCATTTTCCCCTCCTTTCCCCTTTAAACGTACAGGTTCTTATACATTCTTCACATATATTTAAATGCCTTTTTTGGACTCCCCATTTCACCTTCATCAAATTATCAATGAGTTTTTCAATTCTATTTTTTTCAGGAACTTTAAAATTAATATCAATTCCCATAAATTCAGGTCCTTCTTTTCCTATAAGTCCATATCTTTTAGCCCAGTCACATGCAAAATAGTCAATTTCAGGTATTTCAAAAAATTTATTTTCAATCTTTATTTTCTTAACATTATCTTTTATTGCTTCTGTAACACAATTTTTAACGCATTCATTACAATTTTTACAGAAATTTTCTCCATCATATAAAGGGTCATTTTCAAATTCAAAATCAGTTATTATACTTAAAAATCTATGTCTTTGACCAAATTTTTCAGTAATTGGGACTCCATTTTTGCCTATATAACCAAGACCTGAAAGTAAAACAGAATATGAATTTGCTCTATTATCAGGTAAAAGTCCCCTTGAACTTAAAACACATGATGCAAACCCTGTTAAGTCATAGGAATAAACACCTTTATATCCGCAGTCATTAAGTTTTTTTATAATTCTATATGCAATATCTGTTAATAAATTCAATGTTTCAAATTGACTAAAAGCATAAGGTCCAACTGTTTCTGCTGGTGTTATTTTTGCGGTATCAATACAGGCATCAGGGTAATGAAGTCCAATAACAATAACTGATTTTGCATCTTCAAGATAATCTTTTGGTTCTTTTAATTTAATTTTCTCTTTTTTTATTGAAGGACTGCATGGAGCATAAATACCTGAAATATCATAAACCCTTTCTATCTCTTCAGGTAATTTAATTTTCTTTAAAAATTCATTTTTAAATTCTTCAAATCTTTTAAGATTGAAAAATCCTGCAAGGTCTGCACCATTATCAAAACAGAATTTTCTAAATCTTTCTTTTTCTATTTTCTCTTTTTCCGGCTTTCTTA
>DAORXQ010000006.1 GCA_035371905.1 bacterium
AAGTTGAACTTGAAAATGGACATACAGTCATTGCACATTTATGCGGTAAAATGAGAATGAATTATATAAAAATTGTTCCTGGAGATAAAGTTATAGTTGAAATTTCTCCGTATGATTTAAAAAGAGGAAGAATTATTAAAAGAATATAAAAGGAGAAATAAAATGAAAGTTAGAGCATCTGTAAGGAAGATTTGTCCAAAGTGTAAAATAATAAAGAGGAAAGGGATTGTCAGAGTAATTTGTAGTAATCCTCAGGATGGACCAAAACATAAACAAAGACAGGGATAAGGAGGAACAAAAATGGCAAGAATACTTGGAGTTGAAATACCTGATAATAAAAAGGTGAAAATTGCCTTGATGTATATTTATGGGATAGGAGATAAAAGAGCAGAAGAAATTGTAAAAAATACAGGAGTTAATGGAGATAAAAGAGTAAAAGAGTTGACCGAAGAAGAACTTGGTAAAATAACTTCTTTTATTCAGAAAAATTATAAAATAGAGGGTGATTTAAAGCAGGAAATTGCACAGAATGTAAGGAGATTGATTGAGATAAATTGTTATAGAGGAATAAGACATAAGTTGTCTTTACCTGTTAGAGGACAGAGAACTCGTTCAAATGCAAGAACGAGAAAAGGACCCAGAAGAACAGTTGGTGTTGTTAGAGATAAAGCAGCAAGGAAAGCAATTAAACAGCAAAAAGAGGAAAAATAAGGAGGTAAAAGGTGCCAAGAAAATATATAAAAAAGAGAAAAAAGAAAATAACAGTACCAAAAGGTATTGCTCATATTAAAGCAACTTTCAATAACACTATTATTACCATTACTGATCCAGAGGGACATGTTTTATTATGGGGAAGTGCCGGTACAAGTGGTTTTAAGGGTACAAGAAAGGGGACTCCTTTTGCAGCACAACTTGCAGCAGAAAATATAGCAAAAAGAGCCCAGACAATGTTTAATATGAAGGAAGTTGATGTTAAAGTAAAAGGACCTGGCCCGGGAAGGGAAACAGCAATTAGAGCATTACAGAGTGCTGGATTGAATGTTGTTTCTATTAAAGATGTAACTCCAATTCCCCATAATGGTTGTAGACCACCAAAGAGAAGAAGAGTATAGTGAGAAGGAGGAAAAAATATGGCAAAATATACAAAACCTTTATGTAAAATATGTAGAAAATATGGAATAAAACTTTATTTAAAAGGTAGAAGATGTGAAAGTGATAAATGCGCAGTTGACCAGAGAAAGGGTAAAATAAGATTGATAAAACAGAAAAAAATGTCTGAATATGGTCTTCAATTGAGAGAAAAAAACAAGGTTAAAATATTTTATGGAGTAATGGAAAGACAGTTTAAAAGGTATTTTGAAATTGCTAAAAAACATAAAGGAGTTACAGGAGAAGTATTGCTTCAATTACTTGAAAGACGGCTTGATAATGTTGTTTTTAAAGCAAACTGGGTTCATTCAAGAAAAATGGCAAAACAATTAATAAACCATGGGCACATAATTATAAACGGAAGAAGAGTTGATAGACCGGGATATCTTGTTGAAATAGGTGATATAATACAGGTTAAACCAAATAGTAAGTATATTAAAACAGTTAAAGAATGTATTGAAGAATATAAAACAAGAACAAGGCCTTTATGGTTAAAAGTAGATGATGAGAATTTTAAAATAGAAATATTGAGATATCCGGATAGAAGTGAAGTTTCAATTCCTGTAGAAGAACAGTTAATAATTAACCTTTATTCAAAATAAAAAATAGTGAGGTGAAAAATGAAAGAATTTATTTATCCATCAAAATTTTTATGGGAAAAAGAGACACTGAGAAAAAATTACGGTAAATTGATTATAGAACCACTTGAAAGAGGATATGGTGTAACAATAGGAAATGCTTTAAGGAGAGTCCTTCTTTCTTCCATTCCAGGTGTTGCAATTACAGGGTTAAGAATAAAAGGTGTCTTACATGAATTCGCAACACTTGAAGGGATGAAAGAGGATATTGTAGAGGTTGTTTTAAATGTTAAACAGATTGCTTTAAAACCCATAATAAATGAATATCCCCATACGGTAAGTGTAGAAATTTCTGATAAAGAAGAAATCTGTGCAGGAGACCTTGTAAATGATGGTTCAGTAGAGGTTATTAATAAGGATTTACACATTGCAACTGTTGATCCGAGTAAAAAATATCAATTTGAAATTGATATTACAAAAGGATTTGGATATTTACCCATTGAAAAAATGAAATTGATGATTAAAGATTTACCTGTTGGAACGATTCTTCTGGATGGACTTTATTCTCCTGTAAGAAAGGTTACTTTCCATGTTGAAAATACAAGAGTTGAACAGTTTGTTGATTATGAAAAACTCATTCTTGAAGTATGGACCACAGGAGCAGTAACTCCTGAAGAGAGTGTTAATTATGCATGTGAACTTCTTGAAAAGCAGTTTGAACTTATTATAAAGGGACAGAAGATAGAAGAAGAGGAAGAGGAAATTACGGAAAAGAAGGAAATAAAAGATGAACTTGATATTCCAATTACTGATTTAAAACTTTCAACAAGAGTATATAATGCTCTTGAGAATAAAAACATAAAAACATTGAGAGACCTTTTAAATACACCAATTGAAACTCTTGAAGAAATGAAAAATCTTGGTAAAAAATCACTTGAAGAAATTGAAAAGGCATTAAAGAAAAGAGGGTATCGTCTTAAATCTTCCTCTGAACTTGCTCAAACAAAGGAGTCAAAATGAGGCATAAGAAAGATATTAAAAAACTCGGTAGAAATAAATCACACAGAAAAGCACTAATGAGAAATCTTACAATAAGTTTTTTTCAGAACCAAAAAATTGTGACAACTGTCCCTAAGGCAAAGCAGTTGAGAAGGATTGTTGAAAGATTAATAACACTTGCAAAAAAGGGAACTTTAGCGGATATAAGAAGAATAAATCAATTTTTAAATCATCCTCAAACAGTAAAAAAAATTATTGATGTTTCAAAAAGATTTTCTGATAGAAATGGTGGATATACCCAGATTATAAAAATTGGATTTAGAAAAGGGGATAGTGCAGAAAAGGCAATAATAAAACTTTTATAAAAAAATGGAAAACAAAAATTTGAAAATACTTGATTTAATAGATAAGGAAAAGAACATTTATGAAGTTATAGTTGAGATTTCAAAAAGAGCACATGAGTTGATTAAGGGAGCACTTCCTGCAATAGACATTAAAAAGGGAGAAAATTTAATTTATGTTGCAATTGAAGAGTACCTAAGAAAAACAAAGGTAAAAAATGAATGATTTTTTTTCTCTTTTAAAATTGATGAAGGAAAAAGATGCTTCGGATTTACATTTGAAATTTGGAAGGAAACCAATTTTAAGAATTAAAGGAGAATTAATTGAAGTCAATGAATGGGATGGGATATTAAACAAGGAAGACCTTTTTAAAATTCTTGAAATAATTATGCCTGAAGAAGAGAGGAATGTTTTTAAAAAAGAAAAAGAATCTGATTTTGCTTTTGACAATCCAGAGGTTGGCAGATACAGGGTAAATGCTTTCTGGCAACGCGGGTATCCTGGTTTTGTGTTAAGAAGAATAAAAGATAAAATACCTTCTGTTGAAGAATTAAATCTGCCACCTGTTGTAAGAAAAATTGCTCTATTTAATGATGGTCTTGTTCTTGTAACAGGACCAACAGGATGCGGAAAATCAACAACACTTGCCTCTATGATAGAAATAATAAATAATGAAAAAGTGGAACATATAGTTACAATTGAAGACCCTATAGAGTATCTTTATAGAGATAAAAAATCAGTTATAAATCAAAGAGAAGTGGGAATAGATACACTTTCTTTTGCCTCTGCTTTAAAACATGTTTTAAGAGAAGACCCTGATATAATATTGATTGGAGAGTTGAGAGATGTTGACACCTTTCAGGCAGCAATAAGTGCATGTGAGACAGGACACCTTGTTTTTTCCACTTTACATACAATAGATACAATAACAACAATTACAAGAATTCTTGATTTTTTTCCTTCAAGTCAGCATGAACAGGTAAGGAAAATACTTGCTTATCATTTAAGAGCAACAATATGTCAAAAACTTGTTCCAAAAAAAGATAACACAGGGCTTGTTCCTGTTTGTGAAATTATGATTGTAACTCCTGTAATTTCAAAACTTATTCAGGATAATAAAATAAATAAACTTTATTCAGCAATGGCAGCAGATAAAGAAGAAGGAATGTTGACCTTTAATAAACATCTTGTTCAGTTAATCCAGAATGATATAATAACTCAGGAAGTTGCATTTTCTGTTTCTCCTTCACCTCATACTCTTGAAATGAATTTGAGAGGTATATATCTTGATGAAGAAACAAGAATTATTGGAGAATAGTAAATTTTAAAGATTTTTATTAACTCACCTTAAGCATAATTTTCACTCATAATAAAGTTGACTATAAAATTAATTTAAAATAGAATTTATAAGGAACAAAATGAAAATTTTAATTATAGGTTCTGGTGGTAGAGAACATGCAATTGTCTGGAAGATAAAGACTTTTTCTGATAGATATGAAATTTTTGCTATTCCTGGAAATGGTGGTATTTCTTTTGTTGGAGAGTGCTTAAAAAAGAATTTAAGTAATTTTGAAGAGGTTTTAAATTCTGCCAAAGAAAAAAATATTGACCTTATAATTGTTGGTCCTGAAAATCCTCTATCAGATGGAATTGTAGATTTTTTTGAAAGTAAAAAATATAAGATTTTCGGTCCTAATAAAAAAGCAGCAACTCTTGAATCATCTAAATGCTTTGCAAAGGAATTTATGAGAAAATATGGAGTTCCTACCGCTGATTTTGAAATTGCTGAAACATTTGAAGAAGGGATTAAAATAATTGAAAAGAGAAAAATCCCTTATGTTATTAAATATGATGGGCTTGCTGCTGGAAAGGGAGTAAAAGTTATAGAAAATAAAGAAGAAGGAGAAGAATATCTTGAAGAAATATTCATCAATAGAATTTTTAAAGGTGAGCCAAAAGTAGTAATTGAAGATTGTTTAACTGGAAAAGAACTATCCTATTTGATTTTTACAGATACAAAAACATATATACCTATGGTTCCTGCAAAGGATTACAAAAGGGTTTTTGATGGAGATGCAGGTCCAAATACAGGTGGAATGGGTTGTTATTCTCCACCAGTTTATTTTAATGAAGAACTTGAGAAAATTATAAAGGAAAGAATAGTTGAACCAACTTTAACAGGACTTCATAAAGAAAATATTGATTACAGGGGTGTTTTATATTTTGGATTGATGATTACTGAAAAAGGTCCTTATGTTCTTGAATACAATGTTAGATTTGGTGACCCTGAAACTCAAGTTATTTTACCAAGAATGGAAGGAGATTTGATTGAAGTTATTGAAGGTGTGATTGAAGGAAATCTGAGAAAAGTTAAAATTAACTGGAAAGAGGAAAAATCATTATGTGTAATACTTGCTTCAAAAGGTTATCCTGGTGAATATGAAAAAGGAAAGGAAATAAAAGGAATTGAAAAAGTTAAAGATGTTATTTTATTTCATGCAGGAACAAAGGTAGAAAATGGTAAAATATTAACAGATGGTGGAAGAGTTTTAGGTATTACAGGTATTGATAAAGATATGAAAAAGTTAAGAGAAAAAGTATATAAGGCAGCAAGTATAATTGAATTTGAAGGAAAGCATTACAGAAAAGATATAGGTGAGTTATGAAAAGAGTTAAGTTAAAGGGAAAAAACAAAAATAGGTTTAAACTTAAAGATATAAGCACAGAGTATAAAATAGATGGATTTATTGATATTAATTTCCAAAAGACATGCGATTGCCCAGATAATTATTTAAGTTGTATTTCTCCGAAGGAATGGGTTAAAGGACAAGTTGCAATTTGGGAATTTTATTATGAGAAAAGAGATATAAGAGATAAAGAGATACATCCTGCTGTATTTCCTATTGGGTTACCTAAAAAATGCATTGAGATTTTTACACATAAAGGAGAACTGGTTTTAGACCCTTTTGTTGGAATAGGTACAACGTTAATTGCTGCAAGAGACCTTGATAGAAATGCAGTAGGATTCGATTTAAATCCAGAATATGTTGAATTTGCTAAAAAGAGATTAGAAGAAAATCTACAAATTTTTGAGACAGGAACAAAACAAATTATAATATGTGATGATGCCATAAATATACCTAAATATTTAAAAGAAAATATGGTATCACTTATAGTAACTTCACCACCTTATGCAACTTTACTTTTAAGAGAAAGATTAAATAAAAGTTTTAGATGTGATTTGAGAAAAAATAAGTATTATAAAAAAATTCAACAATATTCTTTTAACCCAAGAGATCTTGGAACAATGCCTCCAAAAGAATTTGCAAAAGCATTGGCAGAAATTCTTAAAAATATTTTACCTATTTTAAGACCAAAAAGGCATTGCGTAATAAATCTAAATGATTTATGGGAAAATAATAAAAGATATCCAACCCATTGTTATGTAATAGAAGAAATGGAAAAAGTTGGTTATGAATTAAGAAATATTATAATATGGGATAAAAGAAATTTGGTTAACAATGTTGGAATTTTTGGGTATCCAAGTAATTATATAACTTTAAGTACAACTTTTGAATATATTCTTGATTTTTGGAGGCCTAAATGAGTTTAAATTCTTTTGAGGATTTAAAAAGAAAGTTGTTAGAAATAAAAGAAATGGGTTTTATAGAAACTCATAGAAAGGGACAAACAGGAATTGGTAAAACACTTGAAGATTTGTTAGGTATCAAAGAAAATAATATACCGGGTCCTAATGCTTTAGGTTTTATAGAATTAAAGGCGATTAGGAAAGATACAAAATGTATGTTAACTCTTTTTACACTTACGCCATTTCCCCCAAAAATAAATTCTCATTTAGTTTCAAAATATGGATATTTATCACCACGAGGAGATAAAAAAATTCTACATACTACTGTAAATGGAATTAGTTTCAATACTATCAAAGGCGAGAATGGATTTAAAGTTGAAGTTGGGATTGACAAAGTAAATTTAATTCATTTTAAAGATGGTGTTGTTGCATATTGGGAAGAAGAGAGATTAAAAAAAGCGTTTGAAAGAAAATTGAAATGTCTTATTCTTATCAAAGTAGAGACAAAAAATAAAGGTAAAAGTGAAAAATTTTGGTTTAATGAAGGTTATTATTTAAATGGATTTAGTTTTGAAAACTTTAAAAAACTTATTAAAGAAGGAATAATTTTGATTGATATTAGAATAGGGCAATATCCAGATGGAAGAACACATGACCATGGAACTGCTTTTAGAGTATTTTTTAATAAATTAGATTTATGTTATCAAAAAAGGGAAGAAATTTTATAATTAAATTAAAACAAGGAGGGTGATATGAAGAAAGATTTGAAAGCAGGTATTGTTGGAGCAGGTGGAATTGCTGATTATCATATTTCAGGTTATTTAAAAAGTGGAGTTGATGTTGTTGCAATTTCTGATATTGATACAGAAAGAGCAAAGCAGAAAGCAGAAAAATTCAATATAAAAAATGTTTACTCTTCTTATAAAGAAATGCTTGAAAAGGAAAAAGAAATTGATATTGTTAGTATCTGTGTTCCAAATAAATATCATGCAGAGGTTTCAATAGAATGTCTTAAAAATGGGAAAAATGTATTCTGTGAAAAACCACCTGCTTTAAATGCAAAAGAAACAGAAAAAATGGTAAAAACAGCAAAAGATGCAAAAAAAGTTTTAATGTTTGATTTCAATAATAGAGCAAGACCAGAAGCACAGGCACTTATGAAATACATAAAAAATGGAGATGTTGGAAAAATAAATTCTGCTCAGGCATTATGGATAAGAAGATGTGGTATTCCTGGATTTGGTGGATGGTTTACTCAAAAATCTCTTTCAGGAGGAGGCCCTGTTATTGACCTTCTTCATATGATTGACCTTGCCTTATATTTTATAGGTTTTCCAGAACCTGATTTTGTTCTTGCAAAAACATTCAATGATTTTTCAGGTAATCCTGATTTTAAAGGTCCGTGGGGAATACCTGATGTTGAAGGTGGAATAATGGATGTTGAGACAAGTTCACATGCTTTTATTACATTTAAAACAGACCAGGTTCTTTTTGCAAGAAATAGTTGGGCAGAGATGAATAAAAGGGAAGAAGTATCGGTTACATTTCAGGGAACAAAGGCAGGTGGTATGATAAGACGACTTTTTGGAAGGGATGGAATAGATGATACTGCAATTGATGATTGTGAACTTTATACAATGGAATACGGGAAACCAGTAAATAGAAAAATTATAGTTGAACCAGACCCTAAAATGGGAAGGGAAAGAGCAGTTATAAATTTTGTGAATACAATAAGAAGACAGGAAGAACCATTTTCAAAACCAGAGGAAGCAATAATTTTAATGAAAATTATTGATGCAATATATAAATCATCTGAGGAGAAAAAACCTGTTAAGATTGACTGAAATAGATTTTAAAATATACTAAACTTTATTGTTAAAAACTCTGTCTAAATACTTTAATGGAAAGAGAGATTATTCATGAAAAGGAACATTTTATTTATATTTAGCATGGTTTTACTTGTATCCTGTTCACCGAAATATTATGAGAAATCTGCTGATAAAGAAGTTTATGAAATTCTTAATAAAAAAAGCGAAAAAGTAAAAAAGGATAAAATGCCTGTAAATTTAAGTGAGGATACTCAAAAAGAGACAGTTATTTTATCATTGAAAGATGCTTTAATTCTTGCTTCAAACAAAAACAGAGAATATCAGACAGCAAAAGAAAATGTCTATCTTTCAGTTTTAGATTTAACATATCAGAGATATTTATTTAAACCCAGAATAACATTAACAGGTAATATCAACTGGAGTAAATCTGATGAAGAAACAATAAATTCAAATCTGAATTTAAATTTAATTCAAACACTTGCTACTGCTGGAGAAGTAACTTTTAATATAGGTGAAGCAATTTTACAATATTTAACAGGAGATAAAGAGAAAGCATTTCAGTCAATTCTTTCACTTAATCTATTTCAACCACTTTTTAAAGGAGCGGGAAGAAAAATAGCGCTTGAAAATTTAATTCAAAGTGAAAGAAATACTGTATATCAAATAAGAGATTTTTTAAGGTATCAGAAGAGTTTTTCAATAGAAATAACGAGGGACTATTTAAATCTTTTTCTTTATAAAAAGAGAATGGAAAACTATTATACTAATTATATGAATCTTAAAGATACAAGAGAAAGAATTGAAATGCTTTCAGAAGCAGGAAGAATTGCTGCTTTTCAGGTTGACCAGGCAAGACAGAATGAATATACTGCCTATCAGAGGTGGATAGATGCACAAAATCTTTATTACAGTTCTCTTGATTCTTTCAAAATGAAACTCGGATTATCTCCATCATATAATTTAATTTTAACTGATAAAGAAATTGAAGAATTATTTGAAAAGCCATTGTCTGAAGTTAAAATTGATACAGAAGAATTTATAAAATATGCTTTGGAGAACCGGCTTGATTTAATAACTGAATATGAAAAAGTGGAGGATTCAAAAAGGAAAGTTGAAATTGCCCTTAATAATCTGAAAAATTCAATAAATATGAATGCTTCTATAAAGAGTTCAGGAGATATAAAAGATAGGCCAAATATTGATTTAAATTCACCTCAGTATAGTTTAGGAATTGATTTTAACATTCCTTTTAATAAATTACCTCAGAGAAATGAATATAAAAGAGCACTTATCCAATATGAAAGAGCAAAAAGGTCATTTGATAAAAAAGTAGATACAGTAAAAAAAGAAATAATTGATAGTTACAGAAATCTTGAAGAAAGTTATCAGAGTTATATAATTCAATTGAATAGTTTTAAACTTGCTGAAAGAAGGGTAGAAAGTACAGATTTATTACTTCAGGCAGGAAGAGCAACAACAAGGGACCTGCTTGAAGCACAGGATGCATATTTATCTGCAAAAAATAATGTTATTAATTCAATTGTAAGTTTTATACTTGAATATTTAAATTTTCTTTACACAACAGAAAAACTTGAAATTGATGAAAATGGTATATGGAAAGGAGATATAAATGAAATACTTAAGACCTTTTAAAAATAGAATATTTTTGGGCTTTATTTTAATACTCATTTTAATTTCTGTTTTTTATTTTTTCAATTCAACAGATAAACAATCAAAAGACATAGTGACATATAAAGTTAAAAAAGTTGATTTACCTATAACAATTCATGAATCAGGAAATCTTGTTGCTTTAAAATCAACAAAAATTACAAATCAGGTTCCTGGAAGAAGAACAATCCTTGAAGTTGTTGATGAAGGGACTGAAATTACTGAAGAAGATGTTAAGAAAGGGAAGGTACTGGTAAAACTTGATTCTGATGACCTTGAAACTCAAAGAGACCAAATGGAGATAACAGTTGAAAACAGTTATGCAAGTTATTTAAATGCACAGGAAAACCTTGAAATTGTTAAAAAAGAAAATGATAGTATGATAAAAGAAGCAGAATTAAAAGTTACATTTGCAAAGATGGACCTTGAGAAATACCTTGGTGCTTCTCTTGCAAATGAAGTGATAGAGAAAAAAAATAAAAGAGAAAATATTGATTATAAAGAGATTATAAACAGTGAAAAACTTGGAGGAGAGGCATTAAATAAGAAAAGACAACTTGAAAATAATATTGACCTTGCAAAAGAAGAAGTTATAAGAGCACAGAACGAACTTGAATGGAGTAAAAAACTATCTGAAAAGGGTTATATTACCAAAAATGAACTTGAAGCAGACCAGTTATCTTTAAAACAAAAAGGAGTTAA
Organism: bacterium; assembly: GCA_035371905.1. Taxonomy (NCBI): domain Bacteria; species bacterium. Next base: position 10,857 of record DAORXQ010000006.1, read on the forward strand.
TCTTGAACAGGCACAATTATCATTTCAACTTTTTGTTAATTATGAATTTCCTAAAAATTTAGAACAATTATTATCAAACTATACAGAAGCAGTTGCGGAACTTGATAGAACAAAGTCAAAAGCAAAATCAAGATTAATTCAGGCAGAATCAGATTTAAAAAGTAAAAGGGCTGCATATAAGTTAAACGAAAAACGACTTACTGACCTTGAAACAAATATAAAAAATTGTACTATAGTTGCAACTGCTCCTGGTTTTGTTACATATTCAACTTCTGCAGGTAGTTTCAGAGCATTGATTCAAGGTGTTCAGATACAACCTGGGGCAACTGTTTGGCAATCACAAGAATTACTGGTATTACCTGATTTTAATTCAATGGGTGTTGATGTTAAAGTTCACGAAGCAAGCATTCAGAAAATTTCATTAGACCAGATTGCAAATGTTAAAATTTCTTCAATCCCAAATAAGGTTTTTAAAGGTAAAGTTGTTCAGATTTCAAATATGCCAGACCAATCATTAAAATCATTAAATCCTGATGTAAATGTTTATGTAGTAAAGGTGGAATTGATAGATAAGGATAAAGCAATGAGACCTGGTATGAATGCAGATGTTGAAATACTCTTAAAAGAATTAAAAAATGTTATAGCAATTCCAATTGTTGCAGTTAATTTTGAAAAAGGACAGGCATATTGTGAGGTACTTGAAGGGAAAAATATTGTCAGAAGAAATGTTAAACTTGGCGAAAGTAGTGAAACAATGGTTGAGGTAAAAGAGGGATTAAAAGAAGGAGATGTTGTTGTTTTAAGTTATAAAGGACCAACAAAAGGGACAGTCAAAAAAGAAGAAATGGCAGAGAAGGGGAAAATAGAAACAAAAACACCTGAAAAAGAAATTAAAAAATGAGTAATGAGAATAATTCAATAATAATAATGAGAGGTGTTAAAAAAATTTATGACCTTGGAGAAGTAAAAGTTCCTGCTTTAAAAAATGTAAATCTTACAGTAAAAGAGAAAGAACATATTTCAATTATGGGACCTTCTGGAAGTGGAAAGACAACTCTTTTAAACATAATTGGATGTCTTGATAAACCGACAGAAGGAGAGTATTTTCTTGACAGTGTAAATATAAATCAACTTGATGATGACAAACTTTCAGAAATAAGAAATAAAAAAATTGGCTTTGTTTTTCAGAATTATAATCTTATTCCACAGTTGAATGTAATTGAAAATATTGGTCTTCCTTTGATTTATAGAGGGATAGAAGAGAAAGAAATAGTTGAGAAGGCAAAATATTATGCAAATCTTGTAGGTCTCGGTGATAGAATGTATCACAGACCTACTGAACTTTCAGGAGGCCAGCAGCAGAGAGTTGCGATAGCAAGGGCACTTGTAAATGAACCAGTTATGTTACTTGGAGATGAACCAACAGGAAATCTTGATACAAAAACAGGAAAAGAAATAATGGAAATATTCATAAAATTAAATGAAATGGGCAGAACAATTGTTATAATTACTCATGACCCAAAGATTGCTGAATATGGTCAGAGGGTGGTAAGAATTTTGGATGGAGAAATAATAGATGAGAGGTAAAATCTACTATTTATTAAGGATTATTAAAATTGGTGTGAAAAATATATTTCTTCATAAATTAAGGTCACTTCTAACAATTCTTGGCATTGTTTTTGGAGTTGCATCAGTAATTGCTATGCTTGCAATAGGAGAGGGAGCAAGTTTTGAAGCAAGGGAAAAAATAAAAGAACTCGGGAGTCAAAATATTATTGTGAGAAGTGTAAAACCACCAGAAACAAGAATAACCCAGGAAGCTACAACATTTGTAAGTGTTTACGGTCTTTTAGAAAATGATTATAAGATGATAAAAACTATCCCTTCAGTTGACCTTATAGTTCCTACATGGGAAATGAAAGAAGAAATGCGATATATGGAAAAAAGTATTAAGGGAAGGATTGTATGTACATATCCTGAATATAAAGATGTTATGAATATTGGTCTTGAAATGGGAAGATTTTTAACACAGATTGATATTGAATTGATACAACCCTATGCTGTTATAGGTTATTCTATCAGAAAAAGTTTATTTCCAACAGAAGACCCCATAGGCAAAACAATTACAATAAGAAATTACAGTTTTAAAGTAATAGGTGTTGCAAAAGAAAAGGGAGTTACAACAGGAACAACAGGATTTGCTGCTGAAGATGTTAATTTTGATGTATATATTCCGTTTACAACAGGAAGGTCTTATTTTGGCGAGTTTGAAATTGCTTCAAAAGAAGGGCCTGTTTCAAAATGGGAGAGAAACTGGGTTAAGTACCATAGATTTATAGTAAGAGTGAATAATACCGATAAGATTTTGACAACTTCTGCGATAATTGAAAATATATTAAAAATAAATCACAAAAAAGATGATTATGAAATTCTTGTTCCTTTACAACTCTTGCTTCAGGCAGAACATACAAAAAGAATTTTCAATATAGTTTTAGGTTCAATTGCTGCAATTTCACTTATAGTTGGTGGTATTGGAATTATGAATATTATGCTTGCTACAGTTACTGAAAGGACAAGAGAAATTGGTATAAGAAGGGCTGTTGGTGCAAAGAGAAAGGACATAATAAGTCAATTTTTACTTGAAACAGTTATATTATCTTCAGTTGGTGGTTTTATAGGGATATTACTTGGTATTTTAATACCTAAACTTGTGACAAAATTTGCTGGTATGACGACTGTTATAACATGGTGGTCAATTGCTCTTTCTTTTACAATTTCTGTTGGTGTAGGAATAACTTTTGGTATTTATCCTGCAAGGAAAGCAGCATATCTTGACCCAATACAGGCATTAAGATACGAGTAAATTCTATCTGATTTGAAAAAAAATATTTTAAGGTTTATAATGTTTTCCTTAAATTGAAATTAATTTAAAAAGGAGAAAAAATGTTAAAATATTTCTTTGAACCTGAAAGTGCGTGTTTGATAGGTGCTTCAACTAATCCAGAAAAACTTGGATTTAAAATTTTAAAAAATCTTATAGATGGTGGATATCAAGGTAAAATTTTTCCAGTAAATCCAAAAGCAGATACAATTCTAAATCTTAAATGTTATAAAAATGTTTCAGAAATACCCGATTCTGTTGATTTAGCCATTATCGTAATACCATCTGAATTTGTTTGTGATGTAGCAGAACAATGTGGTAAAAAAGGAGTTAAAGGACTTATTGTTATTTCAGCAGGATTTAAAGAAACAGGAAAAGAAGGGAAAAAAAGAGAAGAAAAATTAAAAGAAATTGTTAAAAGATATAAAATGCGACTTATTGGCCCAAATTGCCTTGGAATTATAGATACAAAAAATAAGTTAAATGCTTCTTTTGCTTTTGAAATGCCACCAGAAGGAAAGATTGCTTTTATTACTCAATCAGGTGCTCTTGGAACTGCTGTTTTGGACTGGGCAGTTAAAGAAAATATAGGACTTTCTAAATTTATAAGTTTTGGGAATAAAGCAGATGTTTCTGAATCTGACTTAATTGAAGAACTTGAAAATGACCCTGATACAAATGTTATTCTTCTTTATCTTGAAGGGGTAAGTGATGGCAGGAGGTTTATTGATATTTCAAAAAGAGTCAGCAGTAAAAAGCCAATAATTGTTGTAAAATCAGGAAAGACAGAAAGTGGAACAAAAACAGCAACTTCCCATACAGGTTCTTTATCAGGTTCAGATACTTCATTTAATGCAGCAACAAAACAGTCAGGGATAATAAGAGCAGATACGGTTGAAGAACTTTTTGATTTTGCAATGATTTTTTCATATCAACCAGTTATAAAAGGGAATAGAATTGGTATTGTTACAAATGCAGGTGGACCATCAGTAATGGCTGTTGATATGATAGAAGAAACAGGACTTAAACTTGCAGAGTTTTCAAATGATACTATAGAAAAACTAAAGAGTTTTTTACCTCCTGCTTCAAATATTCATAATCCTGTTGATGTTTTAGGAGATGCACAGGCAGATAGATATGAAAAGGCAATTGAGTGTGTGATTTCCGATGAAAATGTTGATAGTATTATGGCTATTTTAACTCCTCAGGTAACAACCCAGATAAAGGAGACAGCAGAGTGTATTGTAAAAATATCAAAAAAATATGATAAACCAGTAATTGCCTGTTTTATGGGTGGGAAAAGGGTTGAAGAAGGAATTAAGATTTTGAGAGAAAATAAAATTCCAAATTATTTTTCTCCTGAAAGAGGTATAGTTTCTTTTAAAGCAATGTTTGATTATAAAAAAAGAATTGAAGAAAAATCAAAAGGAAGTATTGTTGAGTTTAAAGTTCAAAAGGAGAAGGTTAAAGAAAAAATAGATTATTTTAAAAAGCAACATATAAATGTAATAGGAGATGTTGAGGGAAGAGAGATACTTGCATTATACGGGATTAATGTTATAAATTCTTTTCTGGCAAAAAATGAAGAAGAATGTGAGAAATTTTTAAAAGAAAAAGAAGGTGTTTATGTAATGAAACTTGTATCTCCTGATATAATTCACAAAACAGAAGCAGGTGGAATTAAGTTAAATATAAGAACTCCTGAGGAAGGAAAAAAAGCATTTTTAGATATAATAAATTCAGCAAAAAGATATAAACCAGATGCAAAAATTACAGGAGTTCAAATTCAGGAGATGATTGAAAAAGGTGTTGAGGTAATCGTGGGAGTGAATAAAGATAATCAATTTGGGCATTTAATAATGTTTGGTCTTGGAGGAATTTATGTTGAACTTTTAAAAGATGTATCTTTCAGAGTAATCCCAGTTACAGATATAGATGTAGATAATATGATTAATGAAATAAAAACAAGTAAAATTTTAAAAGGTTTCAGAAATATTCCAAAAGTGGATATAAATTCAGTTAAAGAGACATTATTAAGAGTATCCCAACTTGTTTCAGATTTTCCAGAGATAAAAGAAATGGATATAAATCCTTTAATAGTAAAAGAAAAAGGTTGTATTGCTGTTGATGTCAGATTTAATTTTGAAATTTAAAAACAAGGAGGCAAGGAATGAAAAATGGTAAATATTTAGTTGGTTTTATTGGTTTTGGAGGAATTGCAAGATGGGCACATTATCCAGGATGGAAAAAGTTGTCCGATGTTGAAGTTATTGGAATTTCTGATCCATCAGAAAATGTAAGGAATATTGCAAAGAATGAAATGGGAATAAAATATGTTTTTGAAAATTATGAAGAATTGTTGAAAATTGAAGAAATTGATATTATTGATATCTGTGCTCCGAATACAGTCCATTTTCCTGCAACAATAGCATCTTTAAAAGCAGGAAAGCATGTAATATGTGAAAAACCACTTGCTGTAAGCAAGAAGGAAGTTGAAGGAATGATTGAGCAGGCAAAAAAATCAGGTAAAAAACTTATGGCTGCACAACATATGAGATTTATGAAAGAGTCGGTTGCTCTGAAAAAACTGATAGATGATGGAGAACTTGGAGAAATTTATTTTGCAATTGCATATGCTTTGAGAAGAAGACATCTTCCAACAAGTTTTACATTCATAGATAAAGCACTTTCAGGTGGTGGTCCAATGTTTGATATAGGAGTACATATTCTTGATTTAACTTACTGGTTCATGGGAAGTCCAAAAGTTCATTCTGTAAAGGGTATAACTTTAACAAAACTAGCAAAGAGAAAAGATATAAGAGGGCTTTGGGGAGAGTGGGATAGAGAAAAATATAATGTAGAGGATTTTGCTTCTGGATTTGTAAGGTTTTCTGATAACAGGGCTTTAACTTTAACCTGCAGTTTTCTTGCAAATATGGAAAAAATAGATGATTTTTCAACAACTTTATTTGGAACTGAAGGTGGAATAAGATGGCCAAATGGAAAACTTGCAAAGGAGAAGAATGGGATTCTTCAGGATATTGAACTTAGATTAGATGTTTTACCAAATGTTGCTCCCCATCATGAAGAGTTAAGAGTATTTCTGGAATGTGTAAAAGAGGATAAAGAAGTACCAGTTAAACCAGAAGAGAGTCTTGAAGTCATAAAAATTCTTGAAGCAATGTATATAAGTTCAGATACAGGCAAAGAAGTTATTTTTGATAAATAAAATTATTTTTCAATTTTTAAAATTTTAACTTCTGAATTTAAAATAAAAGAAGAGAAAAATTTTGCATCTTTTTCAGAACCAACAATGTCTCCAAAATGATATGGTATTGCTATTTTTGGTCTAATTATATTTACTGCATTTGCTGCTTCTTCTGCAGTCATAGTATATGTTCCTCCAACAGGTAATATAACCACATCTGCAACTATATTTTTCATTTCCGGAATAAAGTCAGTATCACCTGCAATGTATATTTTATTTCCTCCAATTTCAATAATATATCCGCACCAGTTATTACTTTTTGGATGAAAATTTTTATTAATATTATATGCTGGAACACCTTTAATTTTAACCCATTTTAAATCAGTCTCCTGTCCTGGTTTAATTTCTATCTTTTCTCCTGTTTTGATTTTTAATATATCATGCGGTCCAATAATAACTGTATCATTTCTTATAATTTTATTGATATCATCAGGACTAAAATGGTCATAATGAGAATGAGTAATAAGAATTAAATCTGCCTTTGGTTGGTCTTTTTTAAGTTTCCATGGGTCAACATAAATATTTTTTTCACCAATTGAGATTAAAATAGAAGCATGACCGAGCCATTTAATATATTCAACCATTTTCCCACCTTCTTTCTTAACTTTAAGATATCATAATTTTAATTAGTTTTCAAATCATCATAATTTTGTAAAATTTCTCTTTTTCAATTTTATTTTTCAGCATCTGTTTCTATAAGATAAAAATATAAAAGATAAGCAAGAACAATCCTGCCAATTTCATTTGCATGTACAGGGTCTCTTAAAAATACATCATAAGGTAAATTTGAATTTTTTATATATTCACCCCAATATGCTTCAATATCAAAAAATTCAATCTTTTCTTCTTCTGAAAGTTTTTTTAATCTATATCTGTAAGAACTCTCATCATCCGGTATTTCAAATGTCCATTCGGGATTAGTTCTTGGGTCTCCTTCTTTTCCAACCGCTTTACTCATAATAATTATTTCTGTGTCTGGCTTTTTTTCTCTTACCTGTTTTACAACATTTCTTATCGCTTCTGTATCATTTTTATTACTTATCCCACCAATTATAAGTAAATCAGGATTATAATCAAGAACATACTCTTTAACTCTGTTTTCTTCCTGATAATACCAGCAACCTGTTCCTCCTCTTACAGATGTTATAATTTTTATTTTTGCTTTTGGATATATTTTTTTAAGAAGGATATCAAAAAAAGAATTTCCCGTATCATTTATGATACTGTCTCCAAGCATTACAATCCTTAAATTTTCTCCTTTTTTCAGTTTTTTCATTGTTTCAGGTATATAATTCTTTTTTATAGTAAATTTTTTAATTTCCGGGATTTTTTTGTATAAATTTTCCATCCAGTATAAAATTTCCTTTTCAGTAGCATTTTTGATTGAAATATTTTTTATTTCAAATGGAATTTTATTCCTTTCAATTTTTTGAAAAATTACTTTTCCATATTTAGCATTACATTTTCCTCTAAAATAAAAAGTGTTTTCAGTAAAATCCGTACTTTTATCAAAACTTGAATAATTATCTGCTATTAATTGATTTTTATTTTTATCATAAAAAATAATTGCCCAGAAATTTTTATAGGGTGATTTTGAAGTAAAGGTTAATTTATAAAAATTAAACTCTTTTACAGGAAAAAAATCGCTTTCCCATTTCCCTTCATTTACAGTAATTAAATCGTCATGCTTAAATATAACTTTATAGTTTGAGTTATACACAATTACTCCAATAGTCAAAAATATTATAGCAGAAAGGAAGTTTATCATTCAAAAATCTTTAAGATTTTATTAGCATTTAAATAAAGTATTTTTCTACAATCCTCTTCTGAAATTCCACTCCCAAGTAAAGCACCTATATAATAATGATGATTAAACCATGGAAAATCAGTACCAAAAAGTATCCTATCAGAACCAATTTCATAAACAAATTTTTCAATTATCCCTCTTTCATCAAGAATAGCACAAAGTTCAAGATAAACATTCTCATATTTTTTAACAAATTCAATTGCTTTTTCCCAATCACCATGAATAGAATGTCCAAGTATAAGAATTAAGTTTTTATATTTTTTTAATATTTTTTCCACCTCATCCGCTCCATCATAAATACTTCTACCCCATGTATGAGTTAAGACAATAAGTTTATTTTTATCAGCAAATTCAAAGACAGGTTTATATTTTTTATCTGAAAGGGGTATTTTATGATAATCAGGTAAAAGTTTCAAACCAACATATACATCTCTGTATTTATCAAATGTACTTAAATCTTTCTCTACTACTTCAGGATAATTTGGATTTATTCCGCAATATGCTTTAAATTTTTCAGGATATTTCCTAACTGCTTCTATATTGTACTTATTCCCTTCCTCAGGATAAAGAAGTGCATAATTATGACAGAAAACAATTAATTTTACACCAGCCAGTTCCATTCTTTTTGCCATGGTATCAGGGTCAGTATAAGGCATATGACTTCCATAAAAAAGTCCCATATGGCAGTGGATGTCTATTACAGGACAATCTTCTAACTTTCCCTTTTTTAAAAATTCCTTCCAGAGTTTATTCATATTTTATCCTTTTAATTATTCTCTCTATATTTTTATGTGCAATCTTTTCTTTATCTTTTTCATTTATTTCTGCATGTACAAGTTGTAGAATTGATGCCTCAAAATACCTTTCAGGAAAACCGCTTCCAAAAACAATTCTTTCTGCTCCATATTTTTTAACTGTTTCCTCAATTCCACCTTCCTGTAAAGAAAGTAAACTTGATTCAAGATAAACATTTGGGCATTTTTCAATTAATGGCCATGTAAAACGATTTGTATTCCAGATACCAAGATTACATAAAATACAGGTTAATTTTGGAAAATTATTTAAAATTGAATAAACATCTCTATAATCAACAGAAAAACCACTTAATAAATCAAAAAAAACAGGAAAATTTTTATATTCAAGTTCAGAAAGAAAATCACCAAAAGTTATTTTATCTAAAATATAGTTATGTTTCTTTGGAAAAAAATTGAAACCAACAATTTTTTTATTTTTTAAATCTTTAAAATCTATTTTCTTTATTTCGTCTGTTTGAAATGGTAAAAGTGTAATTATTCCATAAAATTTTTCTTTATCTGCAATCTCTTTTATTAAAATTTCATTTCCGAATTCAGGATGGACATCTCTCTGGGAAATATGATAAACTATCGCCTTTTTTATATTCAACTCATCAAGTTTTTCAGAGATTCGCTTTAAAGAAACAGATATTTTCTTTATATCATCTTTCAAATTTCCAAACCAGACATTTACATCAAAAAATTCAATATTCATTTTTTATAAACTTCTTCCACTGCCTTTTTTATTTTTTTTACCTTTTCCTTTATATCTTTATCTTTCCAGTCAGGATTGACAGAAATTAAAACAGTTCTGCTTAAATTCTCTATTGATTTTGGATACATTTCTTTTGTATAAGTATGTCTTAAATTTTGATTTTCAGGGAAATTATATGGATTCAATCTTTCCTTATGCCATATTCTCTTTTCAATTACCGGCTTCCAGTCAAACCATACATGTTTTCCTGAATCAATAGGTCTGTAGCCACCAGCAATTTCAACAAACTTTTTTGCGGTATTTTCGTCATCAAATCTAAAACCAATCATAATTCCACAATCTCCTTCTATATCATTTGAAGGAATAAACTTAATTCCTGGATAATCAATAAGTTCTTCCATTATTCTTCTTTTGTTTTTCCTCAAATCCTTCAGTATTTTATCAAGCCGTTTTAACTGAACTCTCATTATTGCACCCATAATTTCACTTGCTCTGAATTGTAGTCCAAGAAAAATAGGAATTGAAAATTCACCAGCATAGGGTCTGAAAGCAGTTCCACTATCATGAAATATACTTGCCTTTTCGTAAATTATTCTATCATCTGTTACAAGACCACCACCTTCACCACAACTTATTACTTTGAAATAATTAAAACTGTAAGCGCCCGCATCTCCCCATGTACCCAATCTTTTACCTTTAAAACTTCCACCGACTGCCTGACAGCAATCTTCAAGTACTTTTAAATTATATCTTTTCGCAATATTCATTATCTTTTCCATATTACAAGGAAATCCAACCATATGAACAGGAATAATTGCCTTTGTATTTTTTGTTATCTTTTTTTCCAGATCTATCGGGTCCATTGTACATGTTTCATCAACCTCAACCACAACAGGAATTGCTCCAACCATAAGAACTGCAGTTGCAGTTGCCATAAAAGTATATGATGGAATTAAAACCTCATCTCCAGGTCCAATATCAAATCCTACAAGTCCACAAATTAATGCAGCAGTTCCTCCTCCATTTAAAAGTAAAGCATATTTAGTTCCAATTTTCTTAGCCCATTCCTTTTCAAACTTATCACACTCACTCAATTTTCCACTTTTAACCCTGAATAACTCCTTACTTTTTATTACTTTTTCAACTGCCTTTACTTCTTCTTTCCCTATTCTATACATGATATCCTCCTTTTTTATTTTTAATTATATAATTTTTAAGATTTACTTCAAACATTTTGAGACAAAAGGGGAACTCTATTGACCAGAAGTTTTTCAGGATGTATGATTAAAAAGTAAAAATGGAAATTTATAAAAATCTGATTAAAATAAAAAAGCAGGAGTTGTTTCTTTTTTTTATAACCTTTTTATATGTTTCTTTGAGAAGTTTTTTACTGGAAAAATTTAAAACCTACTATTTTTTTCTTTTTTTCTTTGAAATTTATTTTACAATTTCAGTATATGCTGGAATTAAAAAATGTGTCTATGATGAAACATTTACTTTTTCTGATATATTCAGGGACGGATTTTATTTTTTCCCATCTATTTTACTTTATAATCTTCTTATAAGTTTGCTTGCTGGAATTATTTATTTAATTGCTTTAAGTGCAATTTCTTCAATCAAAATACTTTCATTTTTTTCTTTTTTTCTTTTCTTTATAATAGTTGTGTGGGCTGCACTACCATTTTTTTATATTTTTTTAACTCTTTATACCCCTTTTATAATTTTAGCGGAAAACGAGACAATTTTTGAGGGAATTAAGAAAAGTTATGACTTCATGAAAAACAAATTATCAGAACTTATAAATTTATTTTTTCCGTTTTTGGTTTTCTGGGTTTTTTTCTTTACAATTTTTCAAAAATATGATAAAATAACTTTCTTAAAAATTATTTTATTATTTTTAGTTTCTTTTCTTGAAATTTTGACAATTAAAACAGTTTTTCTTGTATACAAAGGAGTTAAAAAATGAAAGAAATTTTTGAGATAAGATGGCATGGAAGAGGAGGTCAGGGAGCAAAAACAGCAGCACTTCTTTTTGGAGATGCTTGTATTTCAACTGGTAAATATATACAGGCATTTCCTGAATATGGACCTGAAAGAATGGGAGCACCTGTTGCTTCTTTTAACAGAATAAGTTCCTCTCCAATAAGAATTCACTCTGGTATTGAAAACCCTGATGTTGTCGTGGTTCTTGATTTTTCACTTGTAGAACAGATTAATGTTTGTGAAGGTCTTGATGAAAAAGAAGGTATTTTACTCATTAACTCTCCTTTATCTCCAGAAGAAATTAAAAAAAAGATAAATTTTAAAGGGAAGGTATACACTGTTGATGCTTCAAAAATTGCAATGGAGACAATTGGAAGGAATATACCGAATACTCCAATGATGGGTGCTCTTGTGAAGGTTACAGGGATACTTACACTTGAAGAATTGTTGAAAGATACAGAAAAAAAATTGCAGGTGAAATTCAGAAATAAACCAGAAGTTATTGAAGGAAATCTGAAAGCAATAGAAAGAGCATATAATGAAGTGAAAGGAGATTGAAATGGAAAAAAAGTTGACATGGAAAGAATTACCAGTTGGAGATATACTTGAAGGGGGTAGTTCTTTAAATTTTAAAACAGGAAATTGGAGAAGCAAAAAACCTGTTCATATTCCTGAAAAATGTATTAATTGTTTTATATGCTGGATAAGTTGTCCTGATGATGCTATTGTCGTTGATTCAGAAAAAGGGAAATGGTCTCACTTTAATTATGATTACTGTAAAGGTTGTGGAATATGCGCCTATGAATGTCCTAAAAAAGCAATAGAAATGAAGGATGAGGGGGAAAAATGAAAAAGAAAATTTATTTATTAGGGGTTTTACTTTTATCAGGATGGATTTTTTCAGGTGCTGAATATTTGATTTTTAAGAATGAGAAGGAAAAATTGAATAAACAACTGATTGAAAAAGAAATGGAAATAACAACTTATAAAAGCATACTTGGAGAAGTGGAAAAAGCGCAGAAAGATATAGATAACATCATAAACAATTTAAATAACTTAAAGTTAAAACTTCAAACAATGGAAGAAAAAATTAAAAAGGGAGATGAAAATGGGAATAAAAGTAGCGAAAACAGCCAATGAAGCATTTGCAGAAGGGATGAGACAGATAAACCCAGATGTTGTTGCTGCATATCCAATAACACCTGCAACTGAAATTGTCCAGATTTTTTCTCAATTTGTTGCTGATGGACGTGTTAAAACAGAATTTATACAGGTTGAAAGTGAACATTCAGCAATGAGTGCCTGTATTGGAGCAAGTGCAGCAGGTGCAAGAGCAATGACTGGAACTTCTTCACAGGGACTTGCTTTAATGTGGGAAATGCTCTATATTGCTTCTGGATTTCGTTTACCAATAATAATGGCAGTTGTCAATAGAGCACTTTCCTCACCTATTAATATTCACTGCGACCATTCAGATACTTTTGGAGCAAGGGATAGTGGATGGATACAGATTTATTCAGAAAATGTTCAGGAGACATATGATAATTTAATACAGGGAGTAAGAATTGCTGAACATCCTGAAGTTAGATTACCCTGTATGATTATGACTGATGGATTTATTTTAAGCCATTGCCTTGAAACAATGGAGATGCTTTCAGACGAAGAAGTTCAGGAATTTGTTGGAAATCCACCTGAAAGAGAAAATCTGATAAAGGCATTGATTGATGGGAAACCGATAACAATAGGAGCACTTGATTTACAGGACTATTATTTTGAACATAAAAGACAGCAGGCAGAAGGGATGAGAAATGCTTTAAAAGTTATACTTGAAATAGGAAAGGAATTTGGAGACAGATTTGGAAGATATTATGAATTTGTGGAAAATTATAAACTTGAAGATGCAGATATAGGAATTGTTGTTATTGGTTCAACTGCTGGGACAGGAAAAGAAGTTGTTGATAGTTTAAGAAAAAAAGGAATAAAGGCAGGACTTTTGAAAATAAGGGTTTTAAGGCCTTTACCAGTTGAGGATATCAAAAATTCATTAAAAAATTTAAAAGTTGTTGGAATTATGGATAGAGTAGAAGGTATGAATGCTTTTTGTGGTCCATTATATTCTGAAATTTCTGCATGTTTATATGACCTTGAAAAAAAACCTATTTTAACTGATTTTGTTTATGGACTTGGTGGAAGAGATGTAAAGATTGAAGATGTTGAAATAATTTTTAATGATTTACTAAAAATTCTGGAAAAAGGGAAAAAGGACTTTACATTAAAATATATAGGAGTAAGGGAATAATTCGGAGGACGGTCCTCCGAAAAAAAAGGAGGAAAAAATGCCAAGTATAAGAGAACTTGCGAAAAGAGAAAGTAGATTTATTTCAGGTCACAGATTGTGTGCTGGTTGTGGAGCAGGAATAGTTATGCGACTTGTTCTACTTGCTATTGATAAACCTGTTATTGCTTCCTGTGCCACAGGATGTGTTGAAGTTGCATCTACAATTTTCCCTTATTCAGCATGGAAAATTCCATGGATACATTCTGCATTTGAAAATTCAGCAGCAACAATAAGTGGAATAGAGGCAGCATACAATGTTTTTAAAAGAGAAGGGAAAATTGATAAAGATATTGTATTTGTTGGTTTTGGAGGAGATGGTGGAACTCATGATATTGGATTTCAGGCATTAAGTGGAGCTGCTGAAAGAGGTCATAATGTTTTATATGTTTGTTACAATAATCAGGCATATATGAATACAGGTATACAGAGGTCAGGAGCAACTCCTAAATATGCTCATACAACTACTTCTCCTGTTGGAAAAGTAATTCCCGGTAAAATTCAGTGGCAGAAAAATCTTGTTGAAATTATGGTTGCACACGGAATTCCGTATGCTGCAACTTCTATACCTGGAAGATGGAATGACCTTGTAAATAAGGTTGAAAAAGCAGTAAAAATTAATGGTTTTAAATTTATAGAAGTTTTATCACCATGTCGTCTTGGCTGGCCTCATGAACCTGAACTGACGATGGAAATTTCACGGCTTGCAGTTGAAACATGTATCTGGCCATTATATGAAGTTGTAGAAGGTAAATATAAACTCACTTACAAACCAAAAGAGAAAAAACCGGTAAGTGAATGGTTTAAATTACAGGGAAGATTCAGACACTTACTTTTACCTCAAAACAGTGGTTTACTTGAAAGCATACAGAAAGAAGTTGATAGAAGATGGGAAGATTTATTGAAAAAATGTGAAAGTTAATTTAAAATTGAAAAATGAATTCTTTATTTATAGGTTTAATCGGGTTAACATTATTTGCAATTTCCTATATTCTCTACGGTAAATATCTGGAAAAATTATGGGAAATTGATGAAAGAAGAAAAACACCTGCCTATACAAAAACAGATGGGATTGATTATATACCTGCAAAGCACTGGTTAATTCTCTTTGGACACCATTTCTCTTCAATTGCCGGTGCTGGTCCAATTCTAGGTCCTGTTATTGCTATATGTGTTTGGGGATGGGGACCTGCTTTACTCTGGATAATTTTAGGTTCTATTTTTCTTGGCGGAGTTCATGATTTTTCCTCACTTGTTTTAAGTGTTAGAAATGAAGGACAGACAGTTGGAGAAATAACAAAAAAACTTCTCGGAGATAAAAGCAGGGTAATCTTTTCGTTCTTTTTATGGTTTTCTCTAATCCTTGTTGTTGCTGTTTTTTCCGCAGTAACTGCTAAAACATTTATTTCAGAACCACCAATTGTACTTCCTACTTTTTTTCTTATAATAGATGCAGTAATTTTTGGATTTCTTGTATATAGAAAAAACTTTTCAATTTTTTATTCCACAATTCTATGTCTTTTTCTACTTTTTTTATTTTTTCTGACCGGAAGTAAAGTACCTGTTGTTATACAATTTAATCCATTAAAAATCTGGATAATTATTCTTTTAATATACAGTTTCGTAGCAAGCGTTTTACCTGTAAATATTCTTTTACAGCCAAGGGATTACCTTTCTTCTTTCGTTCTTTTTGCCGGTATAATTTTTGGTTATATAGGACTTATAACAACACATCCATCTGTAAAAGCACCTTTTTATATTTCATTTTTTTCTCAATCAGGTGCTCTCTGGCCAATGATGTTTGTTATTATTGCCTGTGGTGCTATAAGTGGATTTCATGGTCTTGTTTCAAGTGGAACGAGTTCAAAACAGATTGCGAATGAAAAAGATATAAGAAAAATCGGTTATGGTGGAATGCTAACTGAGGGTTTCTTATCTATACTGGCTCTTTTATGTGTATCTGCTGGGCTTTTCTGGAAAGGTCCCAGTCCTGAGTTAAATTATCCAGATTTGATGAAACAGGGGGACTGGATTGGAACATTTGCAACCGGTTATGGACATATTTTAAAAAGAATACTTGACCCTAAAATCGGTAAATTATTTGCAATTGTGATGATAAACAGTTTTGTTTTGACAACTCTTGATACTGCAACAAGAATAACAAGATATATAACACAGGAATTATTTGGAGAAACTTTCAGAATTAAACCTTTTAAAAATAGATATCTTGCAACAGTTCTTGTTATAGTATTTTCTGGTTATCTTGCTTTTGGTAACTGGCAGAAAATCTGGCCTGTTTTCGGTGCTTCAAATCAACTTGTTGCCGGTATTATATTACTTTTATGCGGTTGCTATCTTCTGCAGAAAAGGAAAAATGCATTATCAACATTAATCCCTGCTTTAATAATGTTTATGACAACTATGGTTGCTCTTACAATTCAGATGTTATCCTTTTACTCTCAAAAACATTTTTTACTTGGAAATATAAGTTTAATTTTAATAATTCTCTCAATATTCGTAATAAATGAGAGTTTGAAGATAATACTTCATCTGAAAAGAAAGGAGAAATATGAAAAAAGAAGCACTTGAAGGAGAAATAGAATATCTATGTTTTGATAAACTTCCTTTACATGATTCAACCTGGGGATTATGTACAGGTGTTGATGGGAATATTTACATTGCTGCATGTGGAGAGTGTACAGGAGGATTGAGTGTTTTCATTTTAAGATATTTACCCGATAAAGAAAAACTTGAATACTTGATAGAAGTTGGTCCTGAAGTCGGGGAACCAGCAGATAATGGACATGCAACTCAATCAAAAATTCATTATTGTTTAATTCCGGGGAGTGATGGATTATTATACTGTGCAACACATGCAAGTGGTCCACCAGTAAATCATCCTTTCTGGAGACCATGGAACACATGGGATGATGAAAGTGTAAGATTTCCTGGTGCCTTTATTTTTACTTATGACCCTGTAAAAAATAAAATAAATAATTTTGGTATTGGTCCTAAAAGAGAGGGTAGTAGATGTCTTGCATATGATGAAAAGAGAAAAAAATTATATGGAATTACATGGCCCAGAAATCATGTTTATGTTTACTATATTGATTCCCATACTTATATTGACCTTGGAAGAATAGGAGATATAAATCCTCAAGCAATTTTTCTTGACAAATATGGAAATGCTTATACAACAGATGATTATGGTTTTATTTTAAGAATTGATGCAGAAACAAATGAGATAAAAAAACTTAAGGTGAGATGTCCCTATGAAAATTATAGATATGGATGGCATAATGTAACATATGATGTTGTTCCTTCTCCTGACTGGCAGTGGTTTTACGGGACTGACTGGGGATATGAATCAAGATTATGGAGATTTACACCTTACAAAGAAGAAGGAGTTATGGAAGATTTAGGGAGAGCATGGGGACCTGTGGATTTTAAAACAGACAGAAACCTTGAAAGATGGCAGGTTAGAGGGCTTGTTTTTGGAGCAGATAAAAAACTTTATTTTGCAATGAGAAGTGGATGGGAGGATGAAGAACACACCTATATTATAAGATTGAATACAGAAACAGGAGAAAGAGAAAAGGTCTGTTCTTTAACTTTTGGAGAACATAAACCAAGGGCAATTGCAAGTGCAACATTTGATTTTTATGGAAATTTATATTTTGCAGAAGCGGGAGTTTCACCGACAGGTATGTATATTTATAGACCGAATTATGTTAAAAAAGATAAAAAACTTTTTTCCTGGAAAGATGTAAAATTATGGGGGTAGAAAATGGAAAATTTAGAAAAAGAACTTGAAAAGAGGAAGTGGCCAAAAAGACCTGAAATACATATAAATTTTAAAAAATATAATTCCTATGTAACATATGGAAGAGTTGAAAATAGGAGTTTACGGCTTTTCCAATCACTTTCAGAACCAATTCCTCCTGAAGAGTGTGCAATAACATCTCTCTGTAAAGGGAAAAACAGAAAAATTTATGGTGCAACAAGTGGAAAGAGAAGTCATCTTTTTTATTACAGTTTCTCACCCGAGGGAGACGGTGTCTGTGATATAAGCATAATTGAGGGAGCAAAAAGTGTAAAAAATTCTTTATGTGTTGATAAAACAGGAAAGATATGGGGTGGAGTGAGCGAAGGAGAGAAAGGTTATATTTTCTGTTATGATACATCTGGTGACCATATGGGAGAAGGAGGGACTTTTTCAGGAGAAATAAAAATAATTTCAGAACCAGTACCGGGAGAATTTATTGTTTCTTTAATATGTGATGAGGATAAAAATGTTTTATATGGAATAAGCAGTGAGAGTGGATACTTTTTCATTTATGATATAACAAAAAATGAAGTTTCAATCAAAGGACAGATAGATAAAAATAAACTTTTTTCTTCTGTTCTTGTAAAAGATAATAAAGGTAATGTCTATTTTTTCGGTCAGTTATGTCAGATGTTTAAGTATTCTCCGGAAGAAGACAAAATTATACCTCTTGATATATATGCTCCATGTCTTGCAGGAAGAACGTTTTATAACAGAGTTCAATCTGTGTGTTTTAATGAATATGATGGATTTATATACGGTGGTGTTTCTCCAGATGGTATACTTTTTGCTTACAATCCTGAAACAAATTTTTTAAGAATGATAGGAAGGGTCACTCCTGAAAAAGATATACCTTGTTTAACAGTAGGTAATGATGGAATTGTTTATGGAATTAGTGGAGAAAAGGATGGAATGGCACATTTATTTTCCTATGACCCTGATAGTTACTCTTTGAAAGACCTTGGATTACTATATACCACTATTGAAATTCCATGGCATGGTTATGAATTTTCTTCTGCCTGTACTGGAGATTTTGGTGAGATATATCTTGGAGAGAGTGATAGAATAAGTCATTTATTTATATATTTCCCGCCAATTCCAAAAAGGAAAAAAATAACCTGAAAATTGTCTATTAAAGTTGAAAGTGGTAAAATTATATTTAAAATGTATAAAGTACTTGCAAGAAAATACAGACCTCAGAATTTTGATGAAGTTTGCGGGCAGAAAGATATTGTTGAAGTTATAAAAAGGTCAATAAAATTTAATAAAGTTGCGCATGCTTATCTTTTTGCAGGACCAAGAGGAGTTGGTAAAACAACAATAGCAAGAATATTTGCTAAATGTTTAAACTGTGTTGAAGGTCCTGCTCTAAATCCCTGTAATAAATGTGACAGTTGTATAGAAATAACAAATAGTGCTTCTCTTGATGTTCTTGAAATTGATGGTGCTTCAAACAGAGGAATAGATGAAATAAGAAATATAAGGGAAAATGTGAATTTATTACCTGCAAAATCAAGATTTAAAATTTATATAATAGATGAAGTTCATATGTTAACACCGGAAGCATTCAATGCTTTACTCAAAACACTTGAAGAACCACCCCCTTACATAAAATTTTTCTTTGCTACTACTGCTCCTGAAAAAATTCCACTTACTATAATTTCAAGATGTCAGAGATTTAATTTGAAACCGCTTAAAAAAGATGAAGTTAAAAATAAAATCATGGAAATATGTGGAAAAGAGAATATTGAAATAGAGGAAAAAGCAATAGATGAGATTTATGATTTCTGTGAAGGGTCTTTAAGAGATGCCATAAGTTTACTTGAACAACTTTCTGTTTTTTCTGATGAGAAAATAAAACATCAGGATGTCAGGTATTTACTCGGGCTTCCAGAAGAAAAGAGTATAGAGGAAATACTTAAAAATATTCTGGATAAAAATTATACAAAAAGTATAGAAAATCTTCATAAACTTATTTCTGATGGAAAAGACCCGGTATTGATTCTTGAAGGAATTATAAAAAAAGTAAAGGATATAGTGATTTCTAAACTTGATATTGAAAAAATTGAAATAGATGAGCAACTGGTAAAAAGGTTTAATAATTTAAAAACAGAAGAAATTTTTGAAGGTATTGAATATATTGTTGAATTTAAGAGTATATTGAGAAGAGAAAGAGAACCTGTTTTATTTACAGAAGTTCTTATTTTGAAATTACTTCAGTTGTGGGGAAACAATAAAAAAGAATTAAAAGAAGAAATTAAGATTGAGAAAAAAGAGGAAAATAAGATTAAGAAAGAAGAAGAAATTACAGATGAAAAAAAAGAAAATATGGGAACAATTTTTGATTTTAAGGAGGAAAAAGAAACTGAAAAAAATGAGAAAGAAGAAGGACAGAAAATTGAAGAAAAAAAAGAAAATAAAGAGTTCAACTGGGAAGAAATTTTGAAAAAAGTTAAACATTTCAGACCCACACTTGAAGCAGCACTGAGAGAAGGAAAACTTGATAGAATTGAAGGAGAAAATATTTACATATTATTTGATAGTAAGTACAATTTCCATAAATCAATGGTTGAAAACATATCTAACAAGATAAAAATAGAAAAAATAATTTTTGATTTAACCGGAAAAAAATATAAAATAATACCGATTTTAAATAAAAACAGTAAGTCAATCATTGAAAATCCGGAGGTTAAAAAAATAATAGAGTTTTTTAATGGCGAAATAATAAAAATGGAGGAATGAAATGGGAATATTTGATAATCTGAAGCAGATGGCGCAATTAAAACAGCAGGCATCTCAGTTTCAAAAAATGCTTGAATCAAAGATAGTTGAAGTTTCCTCTTCTGGTAATGAAGTAAAGATTAAAATAAATGGGAAGATGGATATTTTGAGCATTGAAATTTCTGAAACATTATTGAAGCCAGAAAATAAAGTAAATCTTGAAAAACTTATTAAAAAAACATTTAATGAAGCAAGAGGTAAAGTAGAAAAAATAATTGCCAGTGAACTTAAATCACAGATTGGTTTTCCATTTTAAAAATGGGATTATATCCTGAAATAATAGAGACACTTATAGAAAAACTGAAAAAATTACCGGGCATTGGTCCTAAAAGTGCTGAAAGAATTGTTTATTATTTAATCCAGAGCGATGATAATGAAGTGATTTCTCTTGGAGAAACGATTATATCTTTAAAAAAACAGATTAAATTGTGTAAGAGATGTTTTAATTTTGCTGAAAAAGAGTTATGCAATATATGCCTTGATGAAAAAAGAGAAAATATTTTATGTATTGTAGAAGAGGTTAAGGATTTAATTTCTATTGAAAAAACAAATTTTAAAGGAAGGTATCATGTTTTATGGGGCAGAATTTCAATGCTTGATAATATTACTCCAGAACAACTTAAAATTCCCCAACTTATAGAAAGAATAAAAAGTGAAAATATACAAGAAATTATAATAGCAACAAATCCAACCGTAGAAGGAGATAATACAGCCGAATATATATCAGAAATATTAAAGAAACTTGGAATTAAACACTCAAGATTAGCGATTGGACTTCCTCTTGGAAGTGAACTTGAATATATAGATAGCCAGACATTGAAAAAAGCGATTGAAGGGAGGAGAGAATTATAAGGTTTTTTTTTGACATAACATACATAATTTTCTCTTTTATAGGAAAATATTTCCCCGAAAAAATCTGTTATTTTATTGCTTATATTCTCACCGAATTAAGATATTTTTTTACCCCCTCATTGAGAAAGATAATGAAAAAAAATCTCAAAATAATTCTTGAATTTAAAGAAAAAAGAAATTTATGAGAAAAAGAATTGAATAAATATGTTAAGGGAGTTTACATAAATTTTGGCAGATATATGACCGAATTTTTTACAATTCCGAAACTTAATTATGAAAAGGTAAAAGAGAAAGTAATTGTTGAAAATATTGAAGTTCTTGATTCTGCGTTGAAGAAAGGGAGGGGAGTTATTGCATTAACAGCACATATTGGAAACTGGGAACTGGCAGGAGTTGTTACCTCAATACTTGGTTATAAAATATGTGCAATTGCAATTCCGTATATGACACCAAAGATAACAGAAATTTATAGAAGAATAAGGGAAAGTAAAGGGGTTGAAGTAATTTTTACTGGCTCAAATCCCAAAGATTTTATCAGGTTCAAGAGGGAAAATAAAGTCCTTGCGATACTCGGAGATAGGGTTTTTACTGAAAAAGGAGAAGTTGTTAATTTTATGGGGAAGAAAGCAATTTTTCCGAGAGGACCTGCTACTCTTGCAGTAAAATTGAAGACAGAATTTATTTCAGGATTTTTTGTTAGGGAAAATGATAGATATAAACTTTTTTTTGAAGAAATTAACTATCCACCTGAAAACTTAAGTGAAGAGGAAAAAATAGATTATCTTCTGAATGAAAGTGTAAAAAAAATAGAAAAAGTTATATTAAAATATCCAATGCAGTGGTTAAGTTTTCAGAATATATGGGCTGAATAAAATGAGAAAAAAGAAAAAATATAATTTTAAAGACCTTCTGAAAATTATGGAAAAAATAAGAGAAAACTGTCCCTGGGATAAAAAACAAACAAATGAAAGTATTTTGAAATACTTAAAAGAAGAAACAGAAGAATTTACCAATGAGGTTAATAAAAAAAATTATGATGGGATGAAGGAAGAATTAGGGGATATACTCTGGCAGGTTGTGTTTCATTCTCAGATTATGAAGGAAAAGGATATATTTACAATTGATGAAGTTATTGACTATCTCTGCAAAAAAATGATTAAAAGACATCCTCATGTTTTTGGAAATAAGAAAGTAAAGGATGAAAAAGAAGTAATTGAAAACTGGGAAAAATTAAAACAAAAAGAAAAGTCCCACTAAATCCCACCTTAAAGGTGGGATTTGGAGATGAAGGAAGGACAATAGATTTATAAGTCATTTAACTTTGAATAAAAAAGTTGACAAAAAAAGTGTATTTTATTATTTTTATAAAAAGGGTAAAAATGAAAGGGGAATTTAAAAAAATTTTTAAATTTATTTTTTTCATATATATTTTCTTTCACTTTCTCTGTTTTTCTCAGATTATTCAAACAAAAGGGATAAATTACGAAAAAGAAAATGAAAAAAGTGTATTGTGTTTTTGGAGGACAGAAAGTAATTCTCAATCTTATAGTTTACGGAAAAATACCTGAAAAAGTAAATATAAATGCAGATATTTTTCAGATTGCAAGAAATACTGCTTTGCCTTTAAAAAGGACATCTCTATTACAATAGAAGAAAAAATAAAAGAAAAACCATATACTGAAATAAATTTTCCTTTTGAAGTTCCATCAGTAAAGAATAAAAGTGAATTTTTAATAAGATATAAGATTTACATTCCTGAAGAAAAAAGTTGGAAAATTATAGGTGCCACAAAATTATATGTATATCCTCCTGATTTATTAAAACCATTTAAAATTTTCTCAGAAAAGTATTCAGTTTATCTTCCAGGGAATATTGAAAAACTGAGTGAATTTTTTAAAAAGGAGGAGATTAAATTTGAAAAAATTTATTTTGACGATTTAGATAAAGTTGAAAAACCATCTATTATTTTTACTGAGATTATAGATGAAAGAGATAATATTCCGAAAAAAATGCCTTCAGGAACATTAATTATTGTTTTTCACACAGAAAATATAGAAATTCCTTATATCAAGATTGAAGAAAACCATGGTTTAAGAATAGATGTAAAAATGCCAATTATAGATAACATTACAAGTCCTGAATATCAAGAACTTTTTATTAAAATTTTCAATATTGCACTTGAAAATTTAAACATTAAAAAGGAGGTGTTTTATGAAGAAGGTCTTAATTAGTTATTTTATTATCTCATTTCTTTTTATAGTTGGTTTTTCTTATTCTGAAGTAAAAAGCAATCAATTTATAAGTGTTGCAGTTTCTGATTTTGAATCAACTATACCAAAAATGGAGAGAATCGGATCCCAAGTTTCCTCTATTATATCTGCAAATCTTTCACTTGATGAAAGAATAATACTTGTTGAAAGGCAGGATTTAAACAGAATACTTGAAGAGATGCAACTTGGAATGACAGGAACAATTTCTTCGGATTCAGCGGTAAAAATTGGAAATTTAACAGGCGCAAAAGTTTTAATTACTGGTAGAGTTTTTGAAGATAAAAATAAACTTTACATAGCAGCAAAAATTATTGGAGTAGAGACAGGAAGGGTTTACACAGAAATGATTGTATTTCCATTAGAAGACAGTTTGAATGATGAAGTTGTAAAACTTTCGGCAAAGATAAGGAATGTAATATTGCAAAAAACGGATACTCTTATGGTAAAAGAAAAAAAGAAAGAGGATGTAATAAATAGTATTAAAAAACTGATAGAAGGCAAGAAATTAACTGTAGTTGCAGTAGAAGTCAGAGAAAGTCATTTAAGGCAGTTGGTAGTTGACCCAGCAGTTGAGACAGAACTTGTCTATATTTTAAAAGAACTTGGTTTTGAAATTGTTGATAGAAATAAATCAGAGAAAAAACCTGAAGTTTTAATAACAGGAGAAGCATTCAGCGAATTTGGGACAAGAAAAGGTGGGCTTGCAATATGTAAGGGAAGGGTGGAAATAAAAGCAATAAAGGTTGATAACGGACAAATTCTTACAGTTGAAAGACAGAAATAGGTATTGACCTTTCAGAAAATATTGCAGGTAAAAATTCTCTTCAGAATGCAGCAGTTTTAATTGCAGGAAGATTGATTCCCAAAATAGTCAGTAAATAAAAATGTTTAAGAGTAAAATTTTATTTTTAATATTATTTTTTATTTTCTCTTTTTTCTTTTTCAGTTACTCAGATAATATAAAACTTGCGATAATAGACATTGGTAAAGATAAAGTACCGAAAGAACTTTTTGATTTCATTTATTTTTCATTTAACAACTATCCTGAAATTGCTTTAATTGAAAGAGAGGAGATAGAAAAAATTTTTAAGGAACAGCAAATTTCAATAAGTTTTTCAGGAGAAAATGTAATAGAGGTAGGGAAACTTCTTTTTGCTGACAGTTTTTTAATGATAGAACTACGACAAAAAGAGAAGAAAAACTATATAAGATTTCAACTTGTTGAAACGCATTATGGTATAAAACTCTGGAGCAGTTCAATGTTACTACCAGATAGTAAGGGAGAATACGGAAAAATAGCAGAGGATATATCAAAAGTAGTCAGTCAGAGAATAAAGAGGATAAAAATACCGTTAGAGGAATTGATACTTTTAGGACTTACAGAGATAAGGAGTGAGGAGATAACAAGGAAGTGGGATTATATAGGAGATGAACTTAAGATAAATATAGAAGAGATTTTAAGTTTGTATCCTGAAGTTATATTGCTGGAGAGGAAAAGAACAGGTATATTGATGGAAGAAAGAGATATAGTAAAGGGATTGCCTGAAAAATTGATTTCTTCTGCAATATATATAGATGGTTCATACAGGATAAATAGAGAAAAAAAAGAATATATTGTAGAAGTTTATATAAGGGGAAGGCAGAATGAAAAAAAGATATTTGAAATAAAGGAGGAAGGAGAGATAAATAAACTGTCTGATATATGGAATTGAGAGAAACAGAAAAAGCATTATCATTGATTGAAAGTGCCGTTGCTATTTCTCCTGACTCACCTGACTATAATTCAAAATTACTGCTACTTTTAACTTATAAGTTAGGAGAGAAAAAAGATGCACAGGAAAAATTAAAAATGTTTCTTAAATGTATTAAATTGATTGATAAATTTTTTGAACAGGTAAATAAGGATAAAAAGGTGTTTTATATATGGAAAAATAATTTGATAAGTTTTTTACTTTCCATTACTGATTCACTTCCAACGACAAAAGAATTGAAATATGACAGTGAAGCACAGCAAATAATTAAAAAAGTCCATGAAAATTTTTGGGAGTTAATTGATTTTTATAAAGATATTGTATTGAATGACCCTTTTTATCTTGCAAAAAATAAAAATTTTGAAAAAATGAGAACAATGGAATTATACACTATTCTTAGAGTTGCTAATTATGGAATAAGATTTTGTCCTGATATTAAAGTAGCAATAGAAAAATCAAGGGAGATATTATCATTGTGTATTGAGAAAAAAATAATTATTCCAGATATAACAACCGAATTCTGGGTTATAGGACTGGAAGGAATTGTAAGACCTGTGATTTTTAAAAAATATAAAGATGTGGAATGGCTTGATGAAAAAAATATCTCTCAAGTAGAAAAAGAAATAGAAAAATATCTGAGTGAATTACATGAAGGTGATAATATACTGATAAAACTTAGTAAAGAAAGAGTACAGATATTTTTTCCATGGGAAATTGAAAAAAATCTTGAAAAATTAAAAACTCATTACAGAAAATATTTTGAAATTCTTAAGGATGAAAATTTAGAAAAACTTCCAAATTTTAATGTTGTTGAATTTCTTTTTCATACAGGTTGTGAAATTGTTAGATACTTTTTAGTGAACAGAAGAATGAAATTTATAAAGAAGTTTTAGAGATGATTATAGAAAGTTATATTGAATTAATTGTATGGGCTCATAAAAATAATAAGTATAAAAATTATTCATACGATAATTGGCAACAACTTTTAATAACAAATATTACTTCCTATCTTACAAGTAGTGGACTCATAGAAAACAATAAAGATAATAAAGAAATAATAAAAGAAGTACTTGAAAAAAATATTTTTAAACCTCAGGACAATCAATACTTCCTCAATTCATCGCTTTTATAAATGATTATAGAAAAACTTACAAAGCACAGAGTATTTCTATACAGGTGAAAAATATTAATCCTATTCCTGTTTTGTCAATTGATGACCTTTTTTCTTCTAATATCCCAAATTTCATTATGAAAGAAAAAAAATCAACCATATTCAGAAAAATAATCTGGGAAGATAATATTGTGGTATTGTAGTTTTAAGTTCTGATGGATATATGGGCTTTTTAAAATTAAATAAAGAAAACTTTAAACCGCTTTCCTTTCAATATCATAAAATATTATCTCAAAACTTTTCTTTAAATTCAATTGTAAATTATAAAGATGATATTTTTATTGCTTCAAATTCGGGTATTTATGTTTTTCCATCAGAGAGACCCCTTTACATAATGAATGAAGAAAATGGTCTTGTCTGTGAAAATATAAAAACTCTTGAAATTCTTAATGATAAACTTTATGCAATAGCAGAGGGTTCTGTAAAAGGTCTTATTGAAATAGATTTAAAAACAGGAATATCAAAAATAATTTTTTCAAAAAAGCAGGAGGAAAATAAAAAAGGAATAGAAGGAAAGACAATCGCTGGAATTAAATCAGATAAAGAGGAAAAAATTTTTTGGATTGTTGTAGGAAAAAGGGATCCATTAATTTGTTCGGCAGAAGACGAAACCGCAATTTTCAAATATAATCCTGAAACAGGAAAGTATGAAAAATTTAAATATTCTTACCAAAAGACAGAAGATTGGTTAAACTTTGCTGGACTATTAGATTTTGATGATTTTAAAAAAAATAAAAATCATTTAATATTATCAGTATTTCCCAAAATGATTGTACAAAAAGATAATTCCCTTTCAGAAAAATACTGGATATGCGACATATTTGATTTTGACATTAAAAATAGAAATCTGAAAAGATATATAATAAAAAGTCCATCAGAAGAAGAATCTTTATGGAATGAAAAAAAACAGCCCTTTACAATTATTCCATTAGAAAATAAATATTTAGTAGTCAGCAAACAAAATATGATTATTTTTGAACAAGAAAGCGGAAATGTTGAGGTAATATGGCAGAACAAAACAGATAAAACAAAATATATAAATGATATTATACTTACAGAAAAAGGTTTATTTGTTTTAACCAGTGACACTCTTTACTTAATTCCTGAGATTAAAAATTGATATTGAAAACACTAATAAAATCAACCATCTTCAATGTCCACCTTAAAGGTGGGCAGGATTAATATCTGCGGTCACCTTCAAATAAAATAAGTTTATATGTGAATTCTCTTGTTTCAAAAGGTGCAAGAGTTAATGTGAATTTTACACTGCCTATATCATATTTTTCCCACTGAATATTTTTATCAACCTCAATCTTCCAGTACTGATGGGGGAAATTTCTCTTTATTTCAACCTTAACCGGTAAATTTTTATAATTTGTAACCTTAATTTTATATATTTTTTCTTCTTCCCAGCCAGAAATATTACCATCCTTATTAAAAACAAAATTCTTTTTTTTCAAATCCATCAATTTAGTATCAATTTTCACTTCTTTACTTTCTCCGAGGTCAAGTTCAACTTTTTCTCCAATCGGTATATATTTTGTTTTATCTGAACCCATATAGGATAAATTTCCTTCTTTATTTGTATATTTGAAAATTTTTATCAATCCATCAGGAAGTGGTTCTTTTCCAAGTTTGTGATTCTGGTCATTTGCAAATTTTATAAATCTTCTTGCATTTTTTCCATATCTTTCTTCTTCATATTTATAAAAAAATTCAACAGGAATATCCTTTTGTGAAAATGAAAGTAATCTTTTTGACCATTTATCAGGTAAGTTCTCTGTTCCCTCAATTGTATATAAAAAGTATTCAGAAACCCCTTCTTTTATAATCTCTTTTTCCTTTGCTTCTGCTAAAACTGCCTTTGCTGCTTTTAACATTTCAACTCCTCTTTCTTTTTCTATCAATGGAGCAGGTGGTAAATATCCAGGAGTTCCATAGGGAGGATATCTTTTTGCAAGAACTCTTATCATCTCAAGTAAATTTATTTTTCCAACAACAAGACGAACAGATGCATTTTCATAATCCTCTCCACTTTTATTTATAACCTTCACATATCCTTTCAATTCCATACTTTTTTCATCATTTGATAAAGTCCCTATATAAAATGCTTCCCATGATATTCCAGATGTAAAATATGAAATTTCAAATGGAATCTTTTTTGAAAACTTTGACTCAATTTTCCATAATCCAAGTTCGCTAACTCTTGGTGGAAAAATGAGTTGAGAAATATTTATAGAAGCAACATCCTGTTTTGGTATAAGGTCAAGAGATGTAGGGTCAATAAGTGTATTTGCCCACGAAAACTGTAAACTGTTTTCTCCCTTTTTTAGTGTCAGTATTCTCTCATCCCTTACAAGTGTTAAATCAGCAGAATTATAAATTGTGAGTTGAACTTTTTCCCTTGAAGGTAAAGTAACAAGGTCAACCTTTGCAAAAAGATTTAAAACAAAAATCAAAAAAATTAAAAATATTTTATTTTTCATCTTA